>CAYPSZ010000036.1:0-4606 GCA_964413125.1 uncultured Desulfobacterales bacterium | reverse complement strand
AACTAGACGCATCCGGTGGGTTTGGGAAGCCCGGCCATTTTACAGGCGCCCTTGCCGGGGCCGGAGGGGAAAAGCTCGTAGATGTACTTCAGCTTGAATCCAGTCACTTTGGAGAGTATTCTCACCATAGGAGCGATACCATTTTTCTTGTAGTAGTCCTGAAGGACGTTCAGTACTGTCCAGTGTTCGTCGGTAAGTTCCTCGATGCCCTCTTCCTTTTTAACATGCTGGACCCAGGCTTCGTTCCAGTTGTTGAAATCATCGATGAAGCCGTCTTCGTCCACATTAAAGGTATTTCCTTGAAATTCAATTGTCGGCATGACTTAAAACCTCCTCTTTTTGGGAATAATGCTCAATATATTTAAATACTTAGCTGTAGGCGGATCCCATTGTATATCGTATAATTCTACGGATGTCAATCCCCCTTTTGAAAATCCTGGGAAATTCCAGTCCTGCAAATCCTACGATATTCATTTGCTTTTCGGACAAAGCCTCCGGCCCATGAGGGAGTCCCTGCTGCATGTATGTGAGTATATAGGGCCAATAGATTCCCGCGGCACAGACCGTCCCATTCGCCGTTCAGCCCGCGACCCCGCTTAACCTTGAATACCGCGCTGATGTCTTTCGTGGACCTGAAAACCGGCTTTGAGTAATGGAATTCGTGCCCCCTGATTACTGTGCCGGGCTCGTAAAAGGGGTTTTCTCCGCTCACTTGGAGGACGGTGTACCCGTGTCCCTGGGGTTTTCCCTCCAGCACGAAATCAACCGGCAGGGCCCCGACCATGGGATAGGGCTTGTTGTTTATCACCAGGTTTTCCCCCATATACATGAGACCACCGCATTCTGCATATACAGGCAAGCCCCCTTGAATTTTCTCCAGCAGTTCCGAACGAAAGGTCCGGTTGGCTGTGAGCGATTCCGCCTGTGTCTCAGGAAATCCACCACCTATATAGAGCCCGTCCAGGTCGGGAAGTCTTGCATCTTGAATGGCCTTGATTTTGATCAGCTCAGCCCCTTCATTTCTCAATGCCGAGAGGTTTTCCGGATAGTAGAACCAGAAGGCGCTGTCAAGAACAAAGCCGATTCGGGGCCCCGGCCCGGGAAGGCGTGCCGGGACGTTGATTTCTTCGAGTGGTTCACGGATAGACATGTCCATTTTAGGTGCTTTTTGGACAATGTTCCACAGTGCTTCCAGATTCAGGTTCTCCCGAATCACCCGGCATGCCCATGACACCGCTTCCTCGGCTCTGGAGCGCTCCTGGTGGGGGATAAGCCCCATGTGACGTTCAGGAAAACGGTTTTCTCCGAGCTTGCGTATGGAGCCGACCACGGGCAGCCCGCAATAGTGCTCCACGCAGTTTCTTACCAGGGATTCCTGCCGGGATCCGCCTACCCGGTTGAGTACAACCCCGCGCAGGTCCAGTCCCGGATCGAAAGTCCTGCATCCCATTACCACGGCTGCTATTGTTCTGGTGGTCATGGTAACGTCAACGATTAGAAGCACCGGGGCTCCAAGGCTCCTGGCCAGTTCCGCGGAGCTGCAGCGGCCCTCCATGTCCAGGCCGTCAAAAAGCCCGCGGTTGCTCTCGATCAAGGCCACATCCGCCTGATGGGAATACTGCAAGAAAGACTCAAGGATACGGGCCTGATTCATCATGAAGGGATCAAGGTTATGACAAGTCCTGCCTGCGGCAAGCGTGAGCCAGCCCGGATCGATGAAGTCCGGTCCCTTCTTGAAGGGAGCCACCCGCTTGCCTTCATGGATCCATGCGGAGGCCAAGCCCAGGGAAAGGAAGGTCTTTCCCGACCCGCCCCTTAGTGCTGCCACCATGATCCGGGGAATGGAAATCTCCATAAAAACAGATCCGGGTTTCCTGCCTCCTGCGGAATCCCGCCTCCTGCTATTCAGCCCGGCCGCCCGTATGCCTGACTAGTGCCCATCCAGAAACGCTTTTCGGGCACTAGCAAGTTTCCAATTCAGAAATGAGATGTTTTTCGCAAGATCAAGGAAATCAAGGGATTATGCGGAGGCGTACTGGAGTACGCCGCACAAGGAATCCCGCAGATTGACGCCGAGATTGCGGAAAATAGCCATTTCTGGATGGAAACTGACTAATGATCAGGCGCCATACCCGGTTTGAGCGGAAACCCTTACCGGGTGCGGCGGCTCCTTGGTTGCGGTGATAGAATCTTCGGCGGGCATTGTCAATAGAATATGGAAAATCTTATTGTGCTCCTTGGTGTAGCCGTTGTTTTTTGTTGACATCCAGACCCGTTTCTGATTTATATTCTAGTCTGTTAAACAAAATGCTAGTAATTTCCGGCATTTGTGGTTGTTTGCGCCTTTGGACGAAACCATTGCACAAACGATCGGGCCCGTTTGCCCGGGCCGCGACTAAGTTCTTATTTTTCTTGTGGGGAGGAGGTGAAGAACGCGACTGTCGACCACTCGGGGTTTCCCCTTCGGCCTGAGAGGAACAACCTTTTGTACCCTAAAAGGAGGCTTTGATAATGGCTTTTGAACCTAGAGAAGAACAAACCAAGCTCAAATATCAGGAGCTTCGTATTTACTCCGATGAAGAGCTGAACAACTACACCGAGGAAGAACTCAAGAATTTCAAGATTAAGCACGACATCCCCGACCTTGATGAACTGGAAAAGGGTCCCTGGCCGAGCTTCGTGGCGGATGCAAAGCGAGAGGCTTTGCGACGCAGAAAGCTTCCCGAGGACCGTATGATGATCAAACCCGAGGTGGTCGAGGATCTCCTGGGTCAGCTTCAGGTCTCATTCGACCACGGTGAGACCCACTGGAAGCACGGCGGGATCGTTGGGGTGTTCGGGTATGGCGGCGGAGTTATCGGCCGCTACTCCGACATGCAGGAAACCTTTCCATCCATTGCCCACTTTCACACCATGCGTGTAAATCAGCCCGCAAGCAAGTTTTACGATACCGACTACCTCAGGACCATCTGTGACCTCTGGGAGTACCGCGGGAGTGGAATGATGAATTTTCACGGCTCCACCGGCGACATCATCTTCCTGGGGACGTTCACGGAGCAACTGGAACCCATCTTTTTTGAACTCGGTCATGTGCTCCAGCAGGATTTGGGGGGCTCGGGTTCCAATCTGCGCACACCTTCATGCTGCATCGGTAAGGCCCGGTGTGAGTGGTCATGCATTGATACCCAGGCCCTCTGCTATGAGCTGACGCACTTCTATCAGGACGAGCTTCACAGACCTGCGTTTCCCTATAAGTTCAAGTTCAAGTTTGACGGGTGTCCAAACGGATGTGTGGCCTCCATCGCACGGGCGGATGCTTCATTCATCGGGACTTGGAGGGACGATATTCAGATCGACCAGGCCGCGGTAAAGGCTTACATGGGCGGCGAAATCGCTCCTAACGGCGGCGCCCATGCAGGAAGAGACTGGGGCAAATTCGACATACAGAAAGAAGTGATCAATCTATGTCCCACCAAGTGTATGTGGATGGAAGGAGACACTCTCAAGATAGACAATAAGGAGTGCACCAGGTGCATGCATTGCATCAATGTGATGCCGCAAGCTTTGTGGCCGGGCAAGGACACGGGGGTAAGCATGCTTTTCGGAGCCAAAGCCCCGATTCTCGAAGGCGCCCAGATGTCCGTGCTGACCATTCCTTTCATGAAGGCCGAACCGCCTTATGACAACATCAAGGAAGTGATCGAAAAGGTCTGGGACTGGTGGATGGAGGAAGGCAAGAACCGCGAGCGCCTGGGAGAGCTTATCCAGCGTTACGGGATCCCCAAGTTCCTCGAGGTCCTGGAGATTCCGCCCATGCCGCAGATGGTTACGGCGCCTAGGGCCAACCCCTACATCTTCTGGAAAGAAGAGGATGTGGAAGGCGGATGGGACCGGAGCATCGACGATTACCGTTCCAGGCATGCGAGATAGGAGGGAACGATTATGGCATTATCTACCGAAAGACTTGGACGATTCAATCCCGAAAAACCCATGGAGAACAGGCTCACGGATTTGGGCCCGCGACATTTCTGGCAGTATTTTCCGCCGGTCATTCAGAACAATTACGGCAAGTGGAAATATCATGAGATCATGGAGCCCGGCATCCTTGTGCATGTCTCCGAGACCGGAGACAAGGTGTTTACGGTGCGCTGCGGCGGGTGCCGGTTCATGACAGCGGAAAACGTGCGAGAAATATGTGACATCGCGGACAAGCACTGCGATGGGTATGTAAGGTTCACCACACGGAACAACATCGAGTTCCTGGTGGACAGCCAGGATAAGATGGAGGCCCTCAAGAAGGACCTTCAGAGCCGAAAGCACGTCTCCGGCAGCTTCAAGTTCCCCATCGGTGGGACCGGGGCCGGAATAACCAATATCGTGCATACCCAGGGGTACATCCACTGCCACACTCCGGCAACAGATGCCTCTGCCATGGTAAAGGCCGTCCTGGACGATCTCTTCGATCACTTCCAGGGCATGACTTTCCCGGCACAGGTTCGAATCTCCATGGCCTGTTGTCTGAACATGTGCGGGGCGGTACATTGCTCGGATATCGCGCTCTTGGGTTACCACAGGAAGCCGCCGATCATCGATCACCAGGTCCTTG
>CAYPSZ010000035.1:0-11556 GCA_964413125.1 uncultured Desulfobacterales bacterium | reverse complement strand
TGGATGTGTCGGCAGAGGAGTTTGAATGGGAGTCCAAGAACTCTTACAGCAGCACATTCAAGATGGATGTGGGACATAGCGGCGACAACGCCCGATTCGGTTTCAACCAGGACGGAGGCTACTTTGATTACGGCTTCTCCGTGAAAAGGCCCGATGCCGGGCTCAGTGCCGAGGCAGACCTCGGATTCCGGGACCTCACCTTCAACGGCGATGCGGAATTCTTCCTCAACGGAAAAGTGACGATGGATTTCAGCGACAATGTCCGTTTTGGAGCCAGCGCTTCCCTCAGCGTTGAAGCCGGTTCATTCGATCTTGACATCCAGGATGCAGAATTCGAGGGCAAGCTGTTTCTCGAAGCACATGACATTGTCGAACTTAATGCCGGTATCGAACGTACGAAATGCGACGATGACGTATCCATAACAGCCCTGACCGGAAATATCTCCATTCGCTTCGACCTAATACACACGAGCCGGGGCATTCAAATCACAGGCGCTGAGCAGGACCTGGGCGTCTTCCAATCCATGAGCCGCTCCGTGATGCAGGCCGCGGGAAGCGAGGTCGTGATACGGAGCCTCCAGAACACTCGATCGGTCTCAGGACGACCCTCCTTGTACTTGGCTCACCTGGATGTCCCTGTTACAATTGAGGATTCCAACATAAAGGGCGATGAGTGGACTGTGGTCCTGGACAATGTGGATGCTGATGTCAACATGCGAAACAATGAAATCAAGGGGCCCGTCCTGTTTGACGGAGATCCCGACTTGACAGGCAGTATGATAGACCGGACCTATACAGTAACAGCAAGCACTTTTTCACAGATGGGCGGTGTCAGCCCCTGCATCCTCGCCCGTTCCATAGCCGATGTGGCGCTCATTGAAAACCATATAACCGCAGAGGGCTTCGTGGGCGTGCACGGTCTCCATGTTCACGGAAGCACGGTTGAAATATCGGGGGGGAGCATAACGACCCCCGGGTGGATGTTCGGGAATTTTGCCATTTCCATTTCGGGATCTGCGAGCGGACACAACGGAATCGTCCATGCCCATGGAGTATCCCCCTTGATGGGCGCGGTCCAAATATCGGAAGACGGCTACGCAAAGCTTACAGGCAACGACTTTCAAGACAGCGCAGTAATCGTTGAAGATGACTCCAATCTTCTAAATGATGTCCTGTCTGACAACACAGGCCTGGAGCCGGAAGACATCATCGTAATTGGGGGCTAACAGGTGTGGTAACCCGCCGGAATGGAAAAAAAGCGCCATGAGGTCAATATGTTTCTGGACGTTTCTGGAAAAGATAAAGTCAGAAGGTCTTTTTGCTGCTTAAAAGGTCAATTCCTGGCATGTCCTGGGTTTATAATCCAGATCACTCGATGATATGATCCAGATTACCCGTAAAAATGTTCCGGATTGTCAGATAGCGTAAGGCATCATGAATGATACCGCTTACCGATATCCAAGACAGGCGGAAGCCCGTGTCATCGAAGGGATGTCAGGTACGCCGGTGGTGCTGGTTGCCGGTTCGCAGCAGGCAGGTAAAACCACTCTGGTGCTGCATATTACCAGACAGGGAATGCGTTATCTGACCCTTGACGATGAAGTCACCCTGCTGGCCGCACGGGAGGATCCTGCCGGATTGATCCGCAGTCTGGACCGTGCCGTGATCGATGAAATCCAGCGGGCACCGGAACTGCTGCCGCCGGATCAGCCAACCTCATGGTATTGCCGATGGTAACCGAATCGTCGGCCGGACGAATGGAGACGGTTACCCTGCTGCCGTTGTCACAAAGCGAGATATACCGGGAAACCGCCAATTGGCTGAACAGTGTGAAGGAGAATGACCTGAAAGGGATCCGGCGCCTGGCAAAAGCCGCCGGGGAAAGATGGATCTGCGGTATTATTCTGTACGATGGTGACATGACGCTGCCTCTTGGCAGGAACATCTGGTCCGCACCGCTGTCAACTTTATGGGGCAGAAAATCCCGAAAGATCGATTGAACGGAATAACGGCCCCTGACCTCCTTGGAAACCCGGGCTGTGAACAAATGAACTTCCTTTGTGTCTTGACATGTATTACCACAATGTGGTAGAAATTGTCAATGAGCAAAATTTCTTCTCATACTTCACGTGCGACCGGTGCCGCTATGGGACATAATGTGGTAGAGCCCTTATAATACCTTACGAAAACAGTGATTTGAGACGGAGTAATCCTGTATCGGCGTGTTTCCCAATCCAAAGATATCCATGGGAAACCTGGTCGTGGTTATCGGAAGAAAGAAATCGCTGTGTTTTGTGTTGACGGCCCTACCACAGAGTCGCATGCTCGTTCATCTGAAGGGAGTTTGATATGGACAGCTTGGAGTTCGCCTCTGCGAGGAGGCGATTGAACAAGACCCAGCAGGAAATGGCGCGGCTCCTCGGGACATCCATCAAGGCCGTTCACAGCTATGAGCAGGGCTGGCGGAACGTTCCGCCGCATGCCGAGCGGCAGATCCTGTTCCTCCTTGTGCACGCGGAATGGGCCGGCCGCACCCCCGAACCCTGCTGGGAGATTCTGGACTGCCCGGACGATCAAAAGGACCGTTGCCCGGCCTGGGAGTATAAGGTGGGGGCCTTGTGCTGGTTCATAAACGGTACCATTTGCCGTGGTGAGGCCAAGGAGAACTGGGAGGAGAAGATGCGGCTCTGTCGTTCCTGTAAAGTTCTGGAGCCCTTCATTTGTTCCAAGACAAAGAGCCCGGAAGGTGCGAGGGCCTGAAGAATGCTTGGGAAATGAAAGAGAATAAGAACCACAAATCACGGTGGCGGTCCTGTCCCGGTGAACCAGATGGCGGCAAGCCAGAACATTTCAGGCAATTACATCCATGTGCTCGTCATGGGCCTGAGATCGGCCGGTCTTGTCCGCACGGTGCGAGGACTCAAGGGCGGTTACGAGCTTGCAAAGGCACCCGCGTCAATTACCGCCCTGGATGTGATCTCGGCGCTTGAAGGAAATAGTGCACCGACGGCATGCGTCACGGACGTCAGTTCCTGCCCGCGGTCCGTCAATTGTGCGGCCCGGGATGTCTGGTGTGATATAGCCTCGGCGGTGGAAGGGGTTCTCTCAGGCATCACGCTCGAACAGCTCTCGGAAAGGCAATATGCCAAGCAGGAAAAACCACCGGATTACTGCATATAGGAGGATTCCAATGGGCAGGATATTCGAAGACAACAGCCGGAGCATAGGCAATACTCCACTGATCCGTCTCAACAGGCTGGCTGAAGGGCTGGAGGCGACCATTGTCGCTAAGATCGAAGGCCGGAATCCGGCTTACTCAGTGAAGTGTCGCATAGGTGCAGCCATGATCTGGGCTGCAGAGAGCGACGGGATTCTCAAGCCGGGATCGCGGGAAGTAACGGTATTGGAACCCACAAGCGGAAACACAGGTATCGCCCTGGCCTTTGTATGTGCTGTGCGGGGCTATCCGTTGCTCTTGACCATGCCCGAGACCATGTCAATTGAGCGCCGGAAGATGCTGGCGGCGTTCGGTGCGGAACTCGTTCTCACCGAAGGATCCAAGGGCATGAAAGGGTCTGTCAACAAGGCTGAAGAGATCGTTGCGTCCAACCCTGACAAATACTTCATGCCCCAGCAGTTCAAAAACCCTGCTAATCCGGAAATCCACTACAACACAACCGGCCCGGAGATCTGGAATGACACCGGCGGCAGGATGGACATATTCGTTTCAGGCGTGGGCACCGGCGGAACCATCACAGGCGTCAGCCGTTACTTCAAACAGGCAAGGGGGAAACCCATCTGGTCGGTGGCCGTGGAACCGATCCATTCCCCGGTGCTCACCGCAATTCGAAACGGGCTGGAACCCAAGCCCGGGCCACACAAGATCCAGGGCATAGGCGCGGGCTTCAAACCCGAAGTCCTGGACCTCAACATGGTCGATGAGATCGCCACCGTATCCAACGAGGAAGCACTGGAATATGCGCGTCGTCTTCACCTGGAAGAGGGGATAACCTGCGGCATATCAAGCGGGGCCGCAGTGGCGGTGGCATGCCGACTGGCAGCCCTTCCGGAGAACAAGGACAAGCTGATTGTGACCGTTCTGCCCGACGCGGGAGAGCGCTACCTGAGCACGGCACTATTTGAGACATCATCCTGAGACGAGACAGCCTTCAAATGGTACGATTGTCCGTGGTTCGTTTCTGTCATGACAACCGGATCTTGAACAGTGGAATATGCACTCCCGCCTGTCTTTATAGGTGCCACTATAATAGTACTTATGTGTCGGTTCATTTTGTTACATGAAATGATCAAACATGGACATATCTTTTTGATTTCCGATCCCACAGCAGGACCCAGATTAATCAGGTAGACCTCAAAGCACTTGAATACCAGTGCCATTTTGTCTCCTACCATGAACGACAGAGGTCTTGTTCGATATCGACATCTTCAGAAGTGCCAGCCTGTTCAACAATCGGTTTAGGCAAACGAACACCCTGATAAATACCGATTTTTACAATGCTTAAAGCCATGAAAAATTCCCTTTAGACCTAATTTAATCATATTTTAATTACATCTAACACCTTTTATAAAGTACAAAATATTAAAAAACATGCCAATTTAGTCAATAATAAAACCAAGATACCGAATTTCAGGGTCAGAAGGCGCTGACCATTTTTTTCAAATGGCCGACAAGGCTTGATATCTCTTCGTTGCTCATGGAAGAGGTGAGCTCCTGCGTAAGCCTGCGGTGAAGTTTGTGGTGCTCTTGTGCAAGGGAAAGCCCGCTCTCAGTGAGCAGCACCCTGATGGAGCGGCGATCCGTCTCGTGGGGCCGTCTCTCCACAAGGCCCGCCTTTTCCAGCCGGTCCACAAGAACCGTCAAGGTGCCCGTGGTGACCCCCATTTTTTCTGCCAGTTCCTTCATCTTCAAGGCGCCCTGCGAGTTCAGTATCTCAACCGCATGAATCTGGGAAAGGGTAAAGGGTTTGCCCCGTACAACCCCGGTTTCCCAGGAAGAGAACTTTTCGAAAAACTCCACCAGCAGCTTTGACAGATCCTCAATCTGTTCCACGGGCATCCCCTCTTTTCTCGCGGGCAAAGGCCAGACCGGCCGAGGAAAGGACAACAATAACCGAACCTATGTTGTGAAAGACAGCGGCCTGAACCGGGCTCAGAAAACCCACGGCGCCGCCCCACACGGCAAGCACATTGAACCCGATCCCAAGAACAACATTGATTTTAATCAGCCTTACCATCCACCTGCCCATTGATATCAGAAAGGGCAGGACGGAGAGATCGTCGCGGATCAGGGCGATATCAGCGGTCTCCAGGGCCACGTCCGTACCTTTCTCGCCCATGGCGATGCCCACGTCGGCCATGACCAGAGCCGGCGCATCATTGACACCGTCCCCCACAAATATCACCTTGTGGCCTTTGTCCTGAAGGCCTTGGATGATTTCAAGCTTTCGGGCGGGCTTGAGCTCATACCAGAAACTGTCGATCCCGGCGCTCTTTGCAACAGCGCCCACGGACTTCTCATGGTCCCCGGACAGGATCCCTGTTGTCTTGATGCCGAGTCTCTTGAGATCGCTCACTATCTTCTTGACACCGCTGCGGATCTCGTCACACACGCCGATAATCCCGATGGCCCTTTTGTCAAGGTATACCACCAGAGGGGTTGCGCCCGAGTCCTTGATTCTGCCGATTCTCTCCTGAAAACCAATAGACAGCCCTCTTGTTCCGCCGTTCAAATACGGGCTTCCCACTTCCACAAGCCTGTTGTCATGAAGGACCGCCCTCATTCCGAGGCCGATTTCTCCCAGCACCTCCCTGGCCTTGCATATGGTCACCCGTGCGTAGTGGGCGGCCCTGATCACGGCCCAGGCCAGGGGATGAGTGCAGTCCTTTTCCACGCAGGCGGCAAGACCGAGCACCTCGTCGGAGCTCAGACCCTGCTCCTGGGCGATCTCGCTGACCCTTGGCTCTCCACGGGTCAGGGTGCCTGTCTTGTCGAAAAGCATGGTGTCTGAGGCGGCAATCTCTTCCAGATAAACACCGCCCTTGACCAGGACCCCTGCTCCGGCCAGCCTCCCGACAGCCGCAACCGTGGCCGTTGGAGCGGCCATTATCAGGGCGCAGGGACAGCCTGCTATGAGAACGGCGATTGGACGGCTCAATTCCCCGGAAAGAAACCAGGTGAGCCCGGCGATGCAAAGAATAAGAGGGGTGAACCAGGCTGCGTAGCGGTCGATAAACCGGGTCGCCCTGGGCTTGTGGGCCTCCGCGTTTTCCACAAGCTTGATTATTCTGCCGACCATTGTGTCCGTGCCCACTTTGAGGGCCTTTATGGTTATGACCCCGTTGTGATTGAGGGTTCCGGCCATGACATGGTCGTTTTCACTCCTTAGAACCGGAACGGATTCCCCTGTAATTGCGGACTCATCCACCATGGTCCTGCCTTCAACGACCTCGGCGTCCACCGGGATCCTTTCTCCGGGCCTGACCAGGAGCAGATCTCCAACCCTGACCTCGCCGACCTGAATCCTTATCTGACCACCCCCCCTGATAATGGTCGCCTTCTCGGGAGTGACTGCTGTGAGAGTGCGAATGGATTTTCTGGCACAGTCGCTGGTTACCTCCTCCACCAGGGCCCCCAACGTCATGATGAAAGCCACCACGGCCGCTGTGAGAAATTCCCCCTGAAAAAGGCAGGCGATAATGGCCAGGCTGACCAGTTCATCCACGTTGACCCGCCTTTTGAGAAGCCCTCTTACCGCCCCTGAGACAATGGGCGCTCCGTTTATGCCGACTGACAGAAGACTCAGGAGCGCGGCAGCCGATTCAGGCCCCCATCCTGCCCTATCAATGAGATACCCGGCCAGTGCGGCCAGGCCGCCTGCCAGGGTGATGTAGAATCTCCTTGCGGTAAAAAGCTCTCTGTAGACACCGAGATTGGAAAACCTGCCGATCATATTCTTGCTCCAAGTGTAGTTAGTTTTTCAAGCATAACTAGTTTCAAATAATTTGTTTGTCAAGCTACTTATGCAGGCAATTTCCAGGATTCTAAGGGAAATCCTTAAACCGGCATTTGAGGAGCAGTCGGGCTGATGAGTGACGCGCTCTCAAACGGCAGCCGGGCAGGCCTGGACTTATTGTGCAGGATCCTTAGTTTTATGGAGGGCGCCGTTCACGCAATCTCGAAGTTTAACGGGGGAAGACCGGATGACCGAATTTGCCATCAGAAATGAGCCATTGATCAGGATTAGTTTTTTTATTGGAATTTTCCTGGCCGTTGCCATTATTGAGCTTATTGTGCCCAGAAGAACCCTTACGACTTCTAAAAAAACCCGATGGTTTGGTAACATAGGCATTATTCTAATCAATACTTCTCTTTTGAGGCTGTTTTTCCCGGCAGGGGCCGTTGGAATTGCCGTATGGATAGGTCGTGTAGAATGGGGGATCTTCAATGTTATTCAATTACCATCATGGCTGGAAGTTGCAATAACAGTTATTTTGCTTGATTTTATTATCTATATGCAACACGTAATGTTTCATGCTGTCCCTGTTTTATGGCGTTTGCATATGATGCATCATGCTGATATTGACTATGATGTTACAACAGGCACGCGCTTTCATCCAATCGAAATTATAATATCTTTAGTAATAAAGGCTGCCGCAATTGCTGTTTTGGGAGCTCCAGTCGTGGGTGTAATCATATTTGAAGTGCTTCTTAATGGGACATCCATGTTCAACCACGGCAATTTCTTCATTCCTCTGGGTTTCGACCGAGTCCTGAGGCTGTTTTTGGTCACACCCGACATGCACCGTGTTCACCACTCAGTGTTTCCCAATGAAACCAATAGGAATTTCGGTTTCAGCCTTTCCTGGTGGGATCGGTTGCTTGGCACGTACCGTTCCCAGCCCTCAAAAGGCCACGAACAAATGACCATAGGACTTAACCAGTTTCGAGACCCCTCACGTCTCACTCTAGGCTGGATGTTGGCCCTGCCTTTCATTGGCAAGATCGGCAGTTATGCCATCGGCACCAGAGGCGCCAAGGGCACTCGCTAGCGATACCGGGAAAAGCCCTTCACCAGATCGTACCGTTTGGCTGCTTCCTCCCAGTTTATGATCTTAAGGAAATTCTTGATGTATTCCCCTCGTCTGTTTTGATACTTTAGGTAGTAGGCGTGTTCCCACACGTCGCACACAAGCAGGGGATTGACTCCCCAAATGCCCAGGTCCTGATGCTTCTCGGCCTGAAGCACTACCAGGTGTCCCATGTAAGGTTCATGGGCAAGAACACCCCAACCGCTGGCTTCAACTGCTCCGGTGGCAGCTGAAAACTGGTCCAGAAAAGCGCTCAAGCTCCCAAAGCTCCGCTCAATGGCGCTCAGCAGATCTCCTGAGGGCTCGCCTCCCTTGGGAGACATGCTCGTCCAGTAAAGAGCGTGGAGAACGTGCCCTGACCCATTAAAAGCAAGCTCCCGTGACCAGTGCTTTATCATCCGGTAATCTCCGTCGGCCCTGGCTTTGGACAAGGCGTTAAGTGCGGCATTGAATCCATTGACATAACCCCTGTGGTGTTTGTCATAGTGCAGAGACAGGGTCTCCTTGTCCAGGTATGGCTCGAGTGCGTCATAAGGGTAAGGGAGAGGGGACAGGCGGCATTCACCGACCATGCCCGCCCCGCTCGACCCGGAGCCGTTGCCGGCACCATGGGCGGACCTCCACAGGCCGCTTAATCCAAGAGATACGGTCGCCGCGCCGAGGCCTTTCATGACATCTCTTCTGTTCCATAGATTTTCCACGCTGATTCCTCCTTGTTTATGTGCGTGCAAAGAGCACAACAAGCGTTTTTACCAGGCTCTCTAAGAACCACCCTGCCCCTCCAGGACCTGAATCCCTACCAGATAATGCCCTTTGAATGGACCATGTTCCAAGCGAGTGATATGCCTGATTTCCGTTTTGAGATAGACCGCCGAATCATCGCTATTCACTGGATTGTATTTCATCTCCAATACGTCACCTGCTGTAAGCCGTTTCAAGGCCTCTGAATTCTCATTGGCCAGAATACCTAGTCCGCCTGGAGACATATCTCTGACTTTAAACTGATATAACGGGAAATTCCGGTTGAAGGCGAACTCCACGCTGTAGTAGGATTTCATAACCTTTCGGGGCTCGAATCTTTTTTCGGCCCCCCCACCCTTTTCCATTGAAGAGTCCATAATACAGACCTCGTTACGAAAGGCGATTTTGCCCCCTGATTATTGGACATTTTTCTCTCCGAGGGGAGAATTTCCGACTTCAATCTGGAGCAGTTTTCCAGCTGGGGTGACGACCCTCAGTTGACTTAGCTTCCGGCAAAACTGCTGTTGGGCTGCAAGGCGGCTGGGTTGCTGGAGAGGCTCAAGACGCACCGTGACTTTCTTCGCATCGCTTTTTATCCAGCCATGGCAGTTTGTAATGGCGTAGAACAAATCTACGTATTCGTTCTTGTTCTCGTAAAGCGGCTGAAGCCATTCTACCATCTGCTTGCGGGCATTCCAAACGCCGGCAGTCACAAGGTCAAACAAATACTTGCTCTCATCGCAAATGCGCTGAAAGCAAGTGTAATCCTCAAGCAAGGAAATATCCACTTTTCCAGGGAGTTGCTTTACTTGCTCCTTCAAGCTTTCAACTTCAGCCTCTTTTTCTTTAATCTGAGAAAGCGTTTTCTGGCGGGCGCTGTTTTTTCGTGCGCTGCCGTCTTTATTCAGTGCTTCGCTGGTCTTTGACACCTTTTTATACAGGGCGACCAGCGCTGCTTTAATCTTGGAAGCCTTATTCTTGATCTCTTTGACTTCCGGATTGGCGATCTCCTGGTTCTGGCTTTCAGTAAATGAATATCCTGGTTGATAGTTCAGGGGATGTTTGTCTTCCATATGCTTGAAGGTGTTTTCAGAAGCCCCCCAACGATTTAGGATGGCCATCGCGCATTGCTCGGTGTCCATTCTGTCCGATGCGACATTAGACAGAGCGCAGGTCCGGCGGGAGCAGGAAACATTCCAGATATAAATGCGCCTAAGCGTAAGGCTTTCAGCTTTCTCACCATCTACGTTGCAGAGAAACTCCTTCTCCGATTCAAACACCCGATATGACTTGCCGTTCAAACTGAACGTCCCTGTAAACAGCTCTTCATCCAAGGTCTTGAGCTTGTTTGTGTCAACATTCTTTTCCCAGGTCACAAAGTCGACTCCTGCCTGAGTCATTTCATAGAAAAAATTGCCGCCGTACCCTTCCCGATCAAATACCATCACCGGTCCCGGATCTATTTCTTGATTCGCTTTTACTCCCAACTTTATAATATGACTGCGGATATCACCTGTCCCTTCCTGAATTTCAAAATCAACTACTCTGCCACTTGAATCACAAGCAACGATGTTGTTACGACCCGGAACCATCAAGCTCCGCTGCGTATTGAATGCTTTATGAACTTTGTTTTTTCCAGTATAAGGCAACAAATGGCCATCTACAAACCACTGCCATGTGCCAACGAACCCGGAACGAATTTGCTGGAGGGTAAAATGAGACAACATCTCACGCGCTACCTCCAGCTTACAAGCGCTGTAAAGCCATATGCGCGCCTTTGTCTTGCCTGGCAAATTCCGGATGCCAAGTATGAGACCTGCTTCGCGGCCGCGAAGATTTTTCAGTTGCTCGATGGAGCGGATGTCTTTTGCAATCATCAAGATAAAAGTGAACAATAACTTGTACTTGCTTCCTAAAAAGGATGATGTCATCCGCACCCAGTCATTGAGGTTGATCAAAGTGATCAGGTAAGTGAAAACGCCCGCATAGCGCGTTGCTTCCCATCCATGTTTTTCGCTGAAGGGTTGATCTTCCGGGTCAAGAGTGCGGTCGCCGAAAGGGAGTTCAGCTTGTGTATCCAGCCGCTCTCTTTCCTCTTTTCGCATCTGCTCCAGTTGTCTGGCCTTGTTCCCTTTAAGACCTTTCTCAGCGTAGGCTTCACGTTTCTGACGCAAGGTCTCATCATTTGAAGGCGTATAGTTGCGGATAAGGCCTTCAAGACCAAAATGCTTTTTTATTTCAAGGTAGTTATGGATGGTCTGGCGGCTGATGTTTAGTGCATCGGCAAGACGCATTCTTGTGGCGCCAAGCTCGACAGCTTCGATGACAAAAAATCTTTTGGCCACCTTGTCGGCGAGATCCGCAGTCTTTACCGGGACGTCATTATGGTAAAGGGTAACCTGAGTTTCGCTGACGCCCTTGAATTTCAAATAGAGCCGTTGCCCGACGTATCTAAGGGCCTTGTCCTCGTTCGATACGGCATCGAACATTATTCTCTGGGTCATAATTGCCTCGCTTCACTGTTTGCTGAAGCGAGATTGCCTCATCCTCGCCGTGCTGTCAACACATTTTTACATATTTATAACTTTCTTACAAAATATTGAGATGTTGACTTTTTGATTGTCCAACTTCGGCCTCCGAAGGCGCTAACTACCTGAAAATACAGTTGACCATGCTCCTCAACGGCCCTGGCCTTAACGAGGTCTG
>CAYPSZ010000034.1:0-6062 GCA_964413125.1 uncultured Desulfobacterales bacterium | reverse complement strand
GCCTTGCGCTGGAGTTCAAGAAGGAGCATGCCATGACAGCAAGTACAGTAAAGCAATCCAATTCAGTGTCATCGCTGGTCAAGAAGCGGCGGTTTTTGTCACCCGCGAAGAAGTATCAGATATTTTTGGAAACCCAGGGCGGGACATCGCCTGTCGGGGAGGTATTGCGTCGGGAGGGACTCTATTCCACTGACCTGATTCGCATCCGCGAGAAGGTGAAGGAAGGCGCCCTTGAGCGTTTGGCAGATCGTCCCGGGGCACGATGCAAAACAGTGCCCTTGTCCGACTATGAGGCCCTGAAACGTGACCTTGAGGAAAAAGAGCGGGTACTCGCCGGACAGGCAGTGGAGCTGGCGATCCTGCGAAAAAAACGAATGGGGGTTCGTGGGTGCGATAAGAGGAACATGGCTGACTGTCGATCAGAAGGAAGAGATTCTTGCCATGGTTGATTGGGCGAAGAACACGGGTGTAGCAGTATCTCGGTCATGCCTGCTGCTGATGATCAGTTGCAGACGTGTATCCCGCTGGCGCATGAAAGGGAATGCGGACAATGACCTTGGCAATGGAAAGCCGGGGCCGCAGCATCCCCTTCACCGGCTGTTACCGAAAGAGCGGCAGGCGATCGTCGCCATGGCGATTCAGGAGGACTTCAGTGACCTGTCTCATCGTACGTTGACCGTGACTGCCTGTGACAGGGGCTTGTTCTATACTTCCTTTTTATCGGTCTATCGCACGTTGTGCGATACCGGCCTTATGGCCATGCGCGGCCCTTATTGTGGTCATAATGGTCATTCCAGTGCTCCGGTTCGGAGGGAGATTACCGGGCCCAACCAGCGATGGTCCTGGGATATTAGCTATCTGCCGACGATTGAGAGGGGGCTGTTTTTGTATTTGTACCTGCTTCTCGATGAGTACTCCCGTAAGGTCATTCACTGGTTGATCAGCTGGCACCAGAGGGCCCAGGAAGCGCGTCATCTTATTGAGCAGGGATTGATAAGTGAAAATATTCTTGCTGTGCCCGAGGATTAACGTCCTGAGATAATCAATGATAGAGGGACTCAGATGAAGGCACAATCAATCAGGAGGCTCTTTGAAGATCACCATATGCCCCAGTTGTTTGTCCGTCCACGGACCCCCAACGACAATCCTTTTGTTGAGTCTTTGTTCGGAAAAGTCAAGACGGATCACGGCTATCCCGGTCTTTTTGGGGGCCTGGAGGATTCATATCAGTATTTTAATCCCTATTATCAAGGGTATAACACGGAGCACCTGCACTCTGGCATCGACTACGTTACACTTGAGCAGTGTCATAGTGGATTGCGGGATGCCATCGTTGCCGCTAGCAAGGAACGCTTGAAGAATCAGCAACAGATAAGAAAGGAGGTTAATAGCCGTGGACTCATTATTGTGAACCGAAGCATTGAAGAGAAGGTGTCAGCCAATCGTGAGTTGTTGCCGTGTAGTGTGATGAATCCGTGACTTGGGACATTGTCTCAAAAATGGGTCTAAAACCTATTGGAACGATTTTCTCAGGAGGTCATTTATGGATATTAATAGCAGTCTGCCGCTCGATAAGGTTATTGATTCACTGGCCGTCGGGATTTTTGCTGTGGATACAGAGCAGAACATCATTTTTTTCAGCAGAGGTGCTGAAAAGATCACAGGTTTTAGCCGGGAAGAAGTCATGGGGACCAAATGCTATGATAAAGCACGAACCTCTTCCTGTCGCAGCAACTGTTGCTTGAAGCGAGCCCTGGAGGCCGGAAAGGAAACCGTCAACTCGAAGGCCGTGATCTTGAATAAATATGACAAGAGAGTCCCTATCAGAATGATGGCATCGCTGATCAGAGACGACAGAGGAACTGTACTGGGCTGGATGGAATCCTTTATCGACGATTCCGAGAGGCTGGCACTGGAAAAGAAGGTAAAGCAATCTTATACCTTTGGTGACATTGTTGGGAAAGACTCGAAGATGCTGAAATTGTATGATACCTTGCCCTTGATTGCTGCCTCGGACATGACGGTGCTCATTTGCGGCGAAACGGGAACAGGCAAGGACATCTTCGCTCGTGTGTTGCATAATAGCGGCAAACGAAAAGACGGTCCTTTCATCAAGGTCAATTGTGCCGCCCTGCCGGAGCATCTCATGGAATCCGAAGTGTTCGGTTACAGAAAAGGCGCCTTTACCGATGCCAAGGAAGACAAGCAAGGCCGTTTTGACCTTGCCCAAGGGGGCACCATATTCTTGGATGAAATAGGCGACCTCTCACCGAATCTGCAAGCGAAACTCTTACAGGTTCTGGACGACAAGGAGTTCTTTTCACTCGGATCGACGCGGGCTACCAAAGTGAATGCGAGAGTTATCGCCGCCACAAACCGGGACCTGCAGCAGATGGTGAATCAAGGGATCTTTCGCGAAGATCTTTATTTCCGACTCAAAGTCGTTCAGATTGATTTGCCCTCACTCAGAGAAAGGCCTTCGGATATCCCCCTGCTCCTGGAGCATTTTATGGCTGAGCGGGCCCTTACCCTCGGCAAAGAGGACTATAGCGTTTCCGAGGATGCGATGCGGGTCCTTCTGGATTATCCGTGCCCCGGTAATGTCAGAGAACCGAAAAACACCACCGACCACGCCATTATTCTCAATGTTGACGGCACGATCCGTGTTGAGGATTTTCCAAAATACCTGATCAAAGCCATTAAAACATTACCTCAGGAGGCACTTGAAGGAGCCGTGGACCCGGTCACCAGCTTTCTAGAGATGAAGGAGAGGGAAGCGATCCTGAATATGCTTCAGAATCACAGGTGGTGCATTCAGGCAACAGCTGACGCTCTCAGCATCGACCGGACCACACTCTGGCGCAAAATGAGAAAACACGATCTGAGTAAAAATGTGGCGGCTATCGCACGTTGAGTACTGTCTTCAAATGGGTCTTCTCCCGAGGGTCATTGTGTAATAGACGAAGCCATGCAGGAGGGCAAATTGAAAGAAGCCCATTCTCGAGAAGGCCCTCGAAAAACGCCTCTCTTTCCCGCCGTGGCGAGATGATGCTTATGGCCCTTCTGTCCGAGGATTTTTGACAACCCCGAGTGGCGATTGTTTTTCGGCAGGCTTGCAAGGGAGCAGGTTATGCAGGAATAATTAGGCTGTCGCTGATTTCTTTTCCGGCTTTTACACCGTCCGCACCATTCCGCCCAAGGCAATAATTGCTCTCAATACACCACATATCATATCAGCAACATGGCATTGCAACATAATGCTGCATTTGTGCATCATTTATCCACAAAAGAGCAACGCCACAGGAATAAAAAGACCGAGTTCCCTTCCTTATGTTATTTTTTTAGATGGAAATAGAAACCCCCACCCTAGGGTGGGATAATATGGATTGGCTAAGCCGCTCCCGTATGGGTATGGCTGTTAATATGCCGTTAATTAATCTAGAAAGTGATACAGTACCGCCATCACCATGCCGGGCTTGAATGCCGCCATGCGGTGCATCCGGAACTGTAAAATAACACTGGACCACGGCCTTCGCCGTGGAGACAGAATCGAGTGGGGTTATAGCTACATGCGAAGTCATTAGTATTGGCTCAGTCCTTGGCACCCCTGTGGGGGGGGGGCTTAATAAAAGCCGTTTCCTACGGGTGCGGATATTTTACAAGACTTCTGGCATAGCAATTGCAATATTTCACACTACATATGATGAGTCATAAATTCTTGAGAGTAATCACACGGCCTTGCCGTGTGATTACTCTCAAAGGGTGGCAATTTCGGGAATATGAGAAAGACTCCCGGCCGTTAACCGCTCGATGTTTACAGTACATGATGCAAGTAATGGGACGTGTACAAAGTTGGCTTCATGATCTGTGAATTGGGATGTACTGTTCGAAACTTTGTAGTTTTGGGTAGCAAGCTTGTCGCGCCATGTAGATGGGTTAAACTCAGATGACAGTCGGATAGCATTGAAAGGGAGGCGCAGTTATGAGCCAGATAGGGACCGAGGTATTAATCATCGGTGGTGGAATCGGCGGTGCTGCTATAGCCAGGGAGTTGTCGAAGTACAAGATCGACGCGACCCTGGTTGAAAAGGGGGTGGACTTCGGCCAGGGCATCACGAAGTGCAGTTCCACCATTATGTGCCAGGGTGCTAACGTTCTGGAGTTCAGGCCGGAGTATCACAACAGTCGCCTCGTTTGGGGCGGGATGACCCTGATGGAGCCCCTGTGTCAAGAGCTCGATGTCCCCTTTAAAAAAATGGGGTCGCTGGAGGTGTTCAAAAACAAGGAACAGATGAAGCATCTGAACAAGATGATGAGAAGGTTCAAGGAATATCAAGACAAATATCTTCCTCCAGATATCGAACCGCTGCAATTTCTTGACAGGGACGAGATCAGGAAGCAGGAGCCCAACCTGAACAAAAAATTCATGGGCGGCGTATACGACCCCAATATAGCTATCAACGATCCGGTACGCCTGACGATCGCGCTGGTCGACAATGCGAAACGGAATGGCATCAATGTGCTGACGGAAACCGAGGTGATTGATATATCGGCGGGGACTGATGAATTTGAAGTAGAGACCAACAATGGAACCATCACGTGCAGATACATCATAAACGCGGCGGGAGAATATATAGCCGATATAGCCCAAATGGTTGATGCCGACGATTTTGCCATGTATCCGGTCAAGGCCTACCAGGCTGTGCTGGACAAGAAACGGGGCGACATGATCAAAAGCATGGTACTTTCCGTGGAAAATGGCATGGTGAGTCCTACCATCCACGGCAACTTGTTTTTCGGGATTTCTCCCCTGACGCAGCGGCTGGGAAGAGCGCATGATCACTCCACGGACAAAAAGCTGGCCGACATTGCTCTAGGGCACGCCCAGACGCTTCTCCCCGATATCTCGGCGGGCGATATTATTAATTCTTTTGTCGGGTTCATAATGTTCCGCAACTTCGAGGTGGGATGGCATGAGTGCACGGTCGGCGCATCACGGTGGGTGCCCGGGTTCATAAACGCAAGCATCGGTTACCCCGGAATATGCGCCGCCCCGGCGGTTGCCAGGGAGATGATAGAAATATTGACCGAAGAGGGACTCAGCCTGGAAGAAAATCCACAGTTTGATCCCTATGAAAAGGCGATGCCAGATTTCAGTGATCTTCCTGACGAAGAGAAGAAACAGCTTATCGCTCAGGATCCGCGCTACGGGCACGTCGTCTGCCGTTGCGAAACCGTCACAGAAGGAGAGATAGTCGAAGCAATCAAGCGGGGCGCCAGGACTCTCGACGGGGTCAAGTTCAGGTGCAGACCGGGCATGGGCCGTTGCCAGGGCGGATTTTGCGGTCCCAGGGTGACAAAGATTCTTGCCCGCGAGCTGGGTATTTCCGAGGAGGAAGTGACGAAGAAGGGCGGCGAATCCAGGAATCTACTTTATAAAAGCAAGGAATTACTGGAGGCACAATAATGAACCTGCAAGATGTAGATGTAGCCGTAATCGGCGCAGGACCGGCCGGAATGGCCGCAGCGATCAAGGCCAGGGAGGCGGGCGCCGAAAAGGTGGTTATCATGGAACGGGCGGAAGAATTGGGAGGTCTTCTGCATCAGTGTGTGCATAACGGCTTTGGTTTGCTCTATTTCAACCAGGACCTGACCGGACCTGAATACGGGCACCGCTTTATTGAAAAGGTCATGGATACCGGAGTAACACCGCTCCTTGAAACAATGGTGGTCAGGCTTGGCGACAACAGGGAAATCGGCGCGGTCAATGTACGCGAAGGCTTTATAAACTTCCGGCCGAAGTCCGTTGTACTGGCCATGGGGTGCAGGGAACGAAGCCGGGGCGCGCTTAATATCCCCGGATCGAGGCCGGCCGGTGTGCTCACAGCGGGAACAGCCCAGAGGTTTGTCAACGTTGAAGGTTTCCTTCCGGGCAAAAGGATCGTGATTCTGGGTTCCGGCGACATCGGCATGATAATGGCGCGCCGCCTGACGTTGGAAGGAGCCCGGGTGGAAGCAGTGGTGGAAATACTGCCGTACGTCGGCGGACTGATCAGAAATGA
>CAYPSZ010000033.1:0-3165 GCA_964413125.1 uncultured Desulfobacterales bacterium | reverse complement strand
TTACACAAGAGAACGAAGGGAAGGAAGGGCGTATTGAAGACGGAAGGCGGAGTGCGGAATGCGGAGGGAAGAAGCCGGAGGACAGCTTAAAGATGGATGGTAAGAGGATGAGAAGGTGAGAGGATCAGAGGACGGAGGACACTCCGGTTGAAACACCCCATGTACCATCCGCCACAATGACTGCAGACAAGTCTTCCGAAGCTATGGGGCCCGCTGGAGCGGGATCTCCGCTTCGCTACGATAGGGAAAGGCGCAAAGAGACTTATGAAAGCGGATTTTTTGGAGACGGGACATGCTGATTGCGCGCATTCAGGGATGTTTTGAATCCGACAAGGTTTTTTATAGCCGGCATGCTCGTTGTGAAATGGAAGAAGAGGAATTGGGGGAAATCCTAGACCAAGAGGTATGCGAGGCCGTCCTCAACGGCGAGGTGATAGAAAGTTACCCAAACGATGTTCCATATCCCAGTTGTTTGATATATGGTCGTACGAGAAGGGGAAGGCCGATACACGCCGTTTGCGCCTATTCAGAGCCCGATGGACTCACAATCGTCATAACCACATATGAACCTGATCCGGACAAGTGGATCGATCTCAGAAGGAGAAAAGGATGAAATGCGTTATCTGCAAAGGGGACGCTATCGTAGTGAAAACCGTGGACGAGCAAATCGCAGTGGGAAATGATATCGTTCTGATCCAGTTGGAACTACCTGTTTGCTGTCAGTGTGGTGAGCGCTACTATGACCGTAGGACCATGAAGCGAATTGAAGAGGTAAGAGCGAAAGGCAGAAAAAGGGCTTTGGTGGTCGAAGAGGTAGGAAAAGTGCTGCGGCCGAAAGTGTCCCCAACTGAGGCTTGGACTGCTTGACGGGGGGGACGCCCTTTATATTTTTACATTCGCAGATCCATAAGTCGGCATCTGCCGAAAACAGCCTTACCATCCCCTTCTTACCTACCCCAAGTTTCTGGGGTTGAAGACAATATTATTTGTGATATTAGACAGTTAGTCTTTTTGTGTAGCTTATTGGGGGCACTACTTTTGTTACGTTGTGGCTTTTCTTTTCCTCAAGGGTTCATTGGCTATCTCCAAGGCAGAGTATATTTCCTGTTGCTTGAGCGTCGGCGTGCTGCAGTGCCGAACATGAATGACCCCGCCGCCCTCCTTTGGAAGGCTTGTGGTTTGTATTCGCTGTGTGGTCAGCCAGGACTTAATGGTTTCCCATCGATGAAAAAGACCTATAGAGTTTAACTTAAAACGTATATAATGCAGTAAATGATACGCTAGTATGGTGATAAAAATATGGCCTTCGATGCGATCACCCTTCTGATGGAAATTGGGGCGTAAACCAAGTTCATCTTTCAGGCATCGAAATGCGTCTTCTACAATGGTAAGCATAACATAAATTGACCAAAGTCTGGCTTCATTCAGGTCGGTACGGTTTGTTCGAAGAAAATAGCTGCCATTATATGGCTTCCCCAACCTGGTCTCATCAAAGGACCAACTGATCTGAACAGCGTTTTTGGCATTGTCTTTTACGTGGATATCATAAGCCTGAGAAACTCGCCTGTATTGATTTCTAAGTCTGCCAATACGCTGAAGGACCTTATCGTACCTTTTCATTCGACCTTTAATGCTTAAACCATCTCGGAGATGCTCTAACGATTTTTCGATCCCTGCTCTGGCCTTGGCTATCATGGCCTGTTCTTTTTGAGTTTTTCCTTCACTGACACAATGGACGTAGATCTCATCATCCTGAGTAAAGCTATGGACCTTGACACCCTTCTTGATCTCAACAAATTCAGGGTCGGGTATTTCTTTGGGTTTTGATCGGGATACAACAATATACGAAAACCCTTCAGCCTTAAGTTCGTCGAGATTCTTTTGAGTTGCGATACCGGCGTCTATTACAACTGTCGGCTTTTCAAATGGTAATTCTTGTTCAATAGAATGGTAATGGATGTCTCTGACCATGTCCATAAGTGTGCTAGGCTCACTAATATTGCCTTCGAAGATCCTGCTTGTTTTCAGGAAACCACTCTCGTCAAGAGCAATCCCTAAAGTTACTAATGGACAATCACTTCGTTTCTCTTTAGATCTTCCATGCTTTGCCTTTTCATAGTATGGTGTGTTTCCTTCAAAATATGTATTGGTCAAATCATAAAGAATAATCGATTCCTGTAACCCCAATAGTTTCTTGCTGTGATGTCTAAGGTGTTGTTCAATTATATCTTTGTTCGAAAAAAGAAGATCCGATGTTTCATATAATGAATTATTGTTTGCAATTACAGAGAAATCAGTTTTTAGCAGCTCATCCAGCCCGCTGTCTTCTTTTGCATATCTCTTTAGTTCCCTTTCACTGGAAGGGTGGATCAGGCGCCCTACAATCAACAGAGAGGCCAGGTCCATATGCTTCTTGCTGAATTCAAGTTGCTCGAAGATCTTGAAAAACCCCAGATGCTTCATTGCCTCCAGGCCTACATGCTCAGGGCCAATGGACTTGCCTTCAGACGAAGCAAGGGAGTTCACGTCAACACTCTGAAAATCCGGGGCGGAATCCGCATATTCATAATCCTCAGCCATTCTCCTGTGGATGATCCGCTTGGCATAATGCTGAGCAAGTGCTTCTATCTTCTCGCTTGCCGGGGAAAGACGTTGCTGGCCGGTAAGCAGTTCTTCTATTCGGTCTGCCAAGGTTTTCCAGTGCTCCTGTTCCAGGTCGAGGGTCCCCAGGTGGAGTATGGTATTCTGCCTTGGCCCCTTGTCGGTCCGGACGGACTCACACAATTTATGAGTATAGTATACTTTATTTGATCTTTTATTATACTTTTCTTTCGCTCTGATGTACATAATGGAGCAACTATATCACATTCAAAACTTATTGCAAGCACAAAATGCAGTTCATGGGGCACTACATTCAAAATCGAAAAATACATATCCAATAATTTCAATATGTTGTAAAATCAGCTGCGTCGAAAAGGATATAATATTGACAACATTTTTCTCCTTGCCCCAGAAACTTGGGTTAAGGGTTAGGGCAGGGTTAGGGCCTCATCTTCATCAGGGTTCGGGCGATCCCCCCCATGACCAGGGTTCCCTTCTGATTGAAGACCCGCTCATCCAGAACCACCTGGCCCCGGCTTCCCTTCTTGGATTCCTTCTTTTCCG
>CAYPSZ010000032.1:0-26170 GCA_964413125.1 uncultured Desulfobacterales bacterium | reverse complement strand
ATCGCCGCTCTCGTCCAGGAGCACGACCCCGGTCCCCTTTTCATCCACGTTAAAAGCCATGCCCAGGCGATCCCCGGGGCGGATGAGCTCAAGGGAACGAATACCCCTAAGACCGGTTACCCGGACCACGCCGGGCCCTACACTTGAGACGGTCCCCACCTCCCGGCTCTTAAGCCCGGCCTCATGTTCTTGAAGTGTCCGGGTCAGAACCTGAAAAGTATCGTCCAATAAGCCTTGCAGATTTGCCGTTTCGCCGCTCATGCGTTCTCCTGGTCCTCCTCTGCAGCTTCGGCCTCCAGGGCCTTAAGGGCGCGTTCCTCCAAATCGTCCAGGTACTCCTCGAAACTCCATGCCAGCTTTCTGCCCTTCATCCGGATTTCTATGCCCGGGATTGAATCTTTTTCGGTCTCGTAGTCAACACTGAGCTTGTCACCCAGTTGCTCCCGAATTTTCCGCCTCACTTTCTTTTGCATGTCGGCCGGCATTTCAAAGCTGCTCCGGACCGTCACATGGTTTCCATGGTCCCGCGCCGCTTTGATCATGGCGTTTTGATCCTCTTGGCCCAGCCCGGAAAGGCGCTCCAGGAATGTGTGCACCGTCTTTTCATCCACATTGGTACCGGCCAGGTCTTTCAGTGCCTTGCGGCAGACGGTGTAGACCTCCTGTGCCGCCATCCGGCGGAGTTCACGGATAAAGGTCGTCTTTTCCCGGGCCAGCGACTTCCGCCATTCCAGCCGCATGGCCTCTACCTGGTCCCGGGCCTCCCGCACCAGGCGCTTCCTTTCCTTCTCGGCATCTTCTTTGGCTTCAGCCAGGATGTCACTGCGATCATCCTCCAGTTCCAAACGCTTCTTCCTGAGGGTTTCAGCCTCTTCTTCGGCTTCGTGCTCCCGATCCCGGGCCTCCTCCATACGGTTTTGAATACGTTCCTCCCGCTTGTCCATGGCCTGGAGGATCCGGTCGTATAGGAAGTGCTTCAGGAGGAAGACAAGGATAAGGAAATTTACAATCTGGGCGGCTACGGTGAACCAGTCGATGAGCACGGCTTATCCTCCTGCGTTGGCCACTACGTAATCCCAGAAGGGATTGGCGAATATTATGATCATTGATACGACGAAGGCGTAGATGGCTGTGGACTCGATCATGGCCAGCCCCACGAATAGAGTTCGAGTGATGCTGTTCATCTCGTCCGGCTGCTGAGCTATGGAGCTGAGAGCCTGGGCCACGGCCCTGCCCTCGCCGATGGCCGGCCCTATGGCGCCGATGCCGATGGTCAGGCCTGCGGAAAGGACCGAGGCCATGCCTATGAGTGAGATTCCTTCCATTAGGCTTATTCTCCTTTCTCTCCTTCCGGGGTTTCTTGCTTGTGTTTTCGTTCCTGCCGTGCCCTGGTGCCGGAGGCGATATACACCATGGCCAGGATCGCGAAAATGTAGGCCTGTATCACCCCGGTCAGGAGTCCCAGCGCGTTCATGATAACGGGAAACACAAAGGGGGTGAGGGCCAGGAGGATCGCTACTATCTTGCCTGCGCTCATGAGGTTTCCGAAAAGCCGCACCGCCAGGGCCAGTGTCCGTGACAACTCTCCCATGATGTTGAATGGAAGCATGATAACTGTGGGTCTTATATACTGCTTGAGATATTCCAGAATCCCGCTGCTTCGAATGCCGTAAGCCGGCACTGCAACGAAAACGCAGATGGCCAGGGCGGCCGTAGTGGAAAGGGAGGCCGTGGGGGGCGTGAAGCCGGGCACCACGTTGAGTATATTGGAGAGCAGAATGAACAGGAACAGGGTTCCCACAAAGGGCAGGTAGGGTCGCGGAGGCTGTTGGGAGATTTCCCGGATTTCATTCTCCATGCCCTTGACCAGGATCTCCAGCAGGTTCTCCCATCGGGACAGTGGCAGGTCGGAACTTATACGGCGGGTAATGAGCCAGGCTCCGAGTACCATGAGCGCCATTACAGCCCAAGTGACTACGATGGTCAGGTTCAGATGAACGAACCCCCACTGCCAGAAAACCAACTGGTCCGGCGTGATATCTTTAATGTCCATATCTGGAAGCCTCCCATTGGTCATGCCGCCCTGAGAGGATCGTGGCCGGGGACGGCTTCAAGCGGAATACCACGGCCATCCGCACCATGATGAAGCCTCCCAGACTCGCCGCCAGCATGGGCCACCCTCCCTGGAGCACCCCGTAGAATCCCAGCAGGCTCAGCCCGGCCCGCAAGACGAAGCTCCCGGCCACCCATGCCGCGGCATGCCGGACCCTGGGGAGCAGGCGCACTGTCCACCAAAGCCCTGCAAAGTAAAACCCTCCGATTACTGTTCCCGCAATAAAGGCGGAAATGTAGTTCATTAGTGCGGTGTCCATAAATTCCTCCTCTATTTTCCACTGCTTTCACGTTTTACCCAGTACCAGGCACTCAGACATCCCACAGCCACGCCGACGAAAAGGCCGGTGAGGGTCCAGGAGATCGTGCTTTCCCACTGCCGGTCCAGCCAGACTCCCAGGCCCACTCCAATTATGGTAGGAACAGCCACCGCCCACCCCACAAGCCCGAACATGCCCAGGCCGAACCAGACCCCACGGTCCTCCTTGCGGGCGCGCAGCTTTCGCTGCTCCTTGACGCCCACTTCCCGGCTCCATGTGCTCTTTTTTTTCTCAGGCACGTTTCTGCAGCTCCAGGAAACGCCTTACAAAGTTGGCTTCGATTTTGGCCACGGCCGATCGTTCCACTTTCTCCCTGTCGTCCAGGACCTGGAACTTATCCTGGATGGTGCGCTCCAGTGTCCCCAGGTCTTCCCCTTTAACCGCGTCCCTGGCTGAGACCAGGACATCAGACTTGATTTTGACCAGCACGCCTTCATCCACCGCCAGGAACACCTCCCGGCCTTCCCGGGATTCGTAGGAAAACAGTCCGGGTACCAGGAGGGATGTGAAGTCGATATGGTTGGGCAGCAGGCAGAAATGGCCGTCCTGACCCTCTGCCGTGACCTTGGCCACATGTTCATCCAAGAGCACATCGGAAGGAAGCAGGATTCGCAGATGCATCATTCCCGGACCTCCTTTTCCCGGGCTTCCTCTCCGGCTTCATCCTTTTTGCCGGGTTTTTTCTCCTCGATTTTTCCGATCATGTATAAAGAGCGCTCCGGCGCGTCTGCAAAGCGGTCGTTGAGGATCTGTTCGCACCCGTCCAGGGCGTCTTCCAGGGAAACCATCTTCCCTTCCATGCCTGTAAACTGCTCGGTGACATAAAAAGGCTGGGTCAGGAAACGCTCCAGCCGCCTGGCCCGGTTCACGACCCTTCGATCTTCCCGGGAGAGCTCCTCCATTCCCAGCATGGCGATTATATCCTTTAGCTCTTCGTAGTTGGCCAGCGTGTTGCGCATCTCCTGAGCGATTCGGTAGTGGCGTTCCCCCACAACGTGGGGCACGAGCATTTTGGAACCGGACTGCAAGGAGTCTATGGCGGGGTATAGCCCCTCACTCGCCTTTTTCCTGGAAAGGACAATGGAGGCGGAAAGGTGTCCGAAGGTGTGAACCGCCGCCGGATCGGTGAAATCATCCGCGGGCACGTACACCGCCTGAATGGAAGTGATGGCGCCTGTGGACGTGTTGCTGATCCGTTCCTCCAGCTGTGCCAGCTCGGTCCCCAGGGTGGGTTGATATCCCAGCCGGGAAGGCAGGAGGCCCAGAAGGCCTGACACCTCCATGCCCGCCTGTATAAACCGGAAGATGTTGTCCACAAGTAGCAGTACGTCCTGTCGCTTTTCGTCCCGAAAGTACTCCGCCATGGTCAGGGCCGCGTGGCCGACCCGGAACCGTGCGCCCGGGGCTTCGTTCATCTGGCCGAACACCATGACCGTGTTCTCGAGCACGCCCGCCTCCTTCATCTCCCGATGGAGTTCCTCTCCTTCCCGTACCCGTTCGCCGATCCCGCAGAAGAGGCTGACCCCTTCGTGCCCGGTCACCATGTTGTTGATCATCTCCATGATGAGCACGGTCTTTCCCACGCCCGCGCCACCGAAAAGTCCCGCTTTTCCGCCAAGTTCCAGTGGAGAAAGGACGTCGATGGCTTTGATGCCCGTGATAAACACCTCGGATGTGGTGGACTGCCGCTCCAGGGGGACGGGTCTCTGGTGGATGGAGCGCCACTGCCCGCCGGTGACGGGTTCCTCCCCGTCGACGGTTTCTCCGAACACGTTGAACATGCGGCCCAAGAGACGATCGCCCACAGGCACGCGCAGGGTGTGGCCGCGATCCGACACACTCGAGCCTTCTGCAAGGCCTTGTGTGGAGGTGAGGGCTATGCTGCGTACTGTATGTTCGTCCAGGTGGCTCACCACCTCCAGGACCACCTTTGCCTCTTCTCCCGCGTCCAGTACATGGAGAAGGGGAGGGGCGCCTCCGTGGAACCTCGCGTCCACCACGTTGCCCCTAATGGAGGTAACAACCCCCTTTTGTTGCTCTTCCTGCGGCTGATCCATCACAATAAAGCTCTTTGATTTGACTCGATCTCGATGTAGTTATCGATTGTTTTTCTGATCAATCAGTTTCTGTATGGGGGTTGACGGACATGACAGGGACCGGCGAAGATTTGATCGCCCTTTCCGCCACGGACCCGAAAAACAACCTCTCCAGGCCCCGTCTGGCATGGGTTCCCAATATCACCATTGAGATGGACTCAGACGCTATATAGCCGAGAATTTCATCGGCAGGATCTCCTATCTTGACCTGAATCCTGGTATGGACTTCCTTGCTGATATTTTCTTCGCAGAACTCCACCACCTTTTTTTCCACTCTGTTGATGAGAGCCGGCTCATCGTCAAAATGGGAAGGGCTCATGGCATAGGGAACGCCCCAATAACCCGGGTCCGGTATGATGTGAAGTACGTGGACCTCGGCCTCCAGCTCGCGGGCCATCAGCTCCACCCAGGGTGCGATCTCCCTGGTGAGATCAACAAGATCCATGGGGAACAGGATTCTTTCTACTTTTTTCGACATTTTGCCTCCTTTTTCGTGTTATGAATGCCTTTTTCTTTTCGGGTTTAATGTGTGCTTCCAAGAGTTGGAAAATAAGTAACTCTTTTCTTGAGACGCAACATCTGCCTAAAGATTAGCCGGTGTGATATTTCGGTGAAATGGGGTGCTTAATGTATTTACGCCCCAAAACGCCTTTACACTCGAGGACGGGGCATACCTGCCTTAGTTGCAACAAATACAGGCCTTCATGTATTTACAGTGCCGGTCTGTTGCGCTATGGAGAGATGATAGTCCTGTGAATGTGTCTGTCCGGTTTGCGTGCCCGGGGTGCCGGGCCAGGGAATCGGAGAAAGTAAACCCCGTTACAACCATGGAGGCGATTTTTGACAAATAAGAATACGATCGTAATTGCAGAGGACCATAAGGTCCTTCAGCAGGGACTGTGTTCACTCCTGAACGGAAGTGATGACCTGGAAGTGGTAGGGGAAGCCGGGGACGGCATGGCGGCTGTAAACACTACTCTGCAAAAGGAGCCGGACCTGCTGCTCCTGGATTTGAATATGCCTGGAATGGACGGCTTTTCCGTTATTGACGAGGTCAAGCGCCAATGCCGGCGCACTAAGATCCTGGCTCTCACCATGCATCGGGAGGAAGACTTCGTATTCCAGGCGTTTCAGGCGGGAATAGACGGTTACTGCCTCAAATCCGCCGGCTGGGAGGAGCTGCTCCAGGCCATCCGGTCCGTGCTCTCAGGAAAGCACTATGTTAGCACTGAGATCTCAGGCACCGTGCTCGAAGGGTACCTGGATGATCGCAAGACTATCCGGAAAAAGTCACCCTGGGAGACCTTGACCCGGCGGGAGAGGGAGGTCCTCAAACTGGTGGGTGAGGGGCGCCACAACAAGGACATAGCAGACTGTCTCGGCATCAGCATCAAGACCGTGGAAAAGCACCGGGCCAACATAATGGACAAACTGGATATTCACTCCGCCTCGGCTTTGACCGCATATGCCATTGAAAAGGGGCTGCTCACTGCATAGTGCTTCTGGTCCAAACGGCCTCGATGCGCGTCCCCTCGTTCGGAACCGAAAGTATCTCCAGAGATCCCCCGGAGAGTTCCACCCGTTCCCGCATACTTTCGAATCCTATGCCGCTGCAAGGGTTTTCAAGATCCTTCGGCATCTCTTGCTCACTAAAGCCTATGCCGTTGTCATGAATGACCAACTTGAGCATGCCCTCCGATTCGAACAGCAATAGTCGCGCCCTGTCGCCGCGGCTGTGCTTTGCGGCATTGTTTAGGGCCTCCTGCGCCAATCGCAACAGGACGATCTTGAGTTCTTCGGGGACCTGTTCCTCCGGGACACGGCAATCCACCTCCACTTCGAGGCCTTCATACAGTTCCCGCACCTTGCGGCCGGTCCACTCGAGTGCCGGCAGGATGCCCATTCTGTCCAGGATGGAAGGGCGCAGGTTGGATGAGATGTTTTGGATATCTTCGATGGTTTCCTGAACCGCCTCGATAATCTGCTTCATGGGGATACCCTGGGAAGGATCGTTTTTATGCTTCTCGCGCCGGAATCTGTCTTCCAGTGCATACTTGACGGCGGTCAGGTTGCCGCCCACGCTGTCGTGGAGTTCCTTGGCGATTCTTCGCCTTTCCTCTTCCTGTGTGAGGATAAGCTTCCTTGAGAGGTCCTTTTGCCTGCGCTCACTGGCACGCAGGGCCTCCAAAGTCCGGGCCCTGTCCAGGGCATAGCGGATGGACCGCTCCACCATGCTCGCGGAGAGGGCGGACTTTTCCAGATAGTCCGCCGCTCCTCTTTCCATGGCCTCCAGGTCTACAAAATGGTCTCCCTGCCCGGTCAGGATGAGTACGGGAATGCCGGATCCCAGAGTCTGCAATTTTTCCAGGAGTTCAATGCCGTTTCTTTCACCAAGACGATAATCAACAAAGCAAAGCTCGTAGCAACCCGTTGTAGCCCGCTCCAACCCCAGATCGAAAGTGTGTGCCCAATCCAGTTTAATGATCCAGTTTGGGATTTCCGACAGAATGTCTCGAATCAGGACATAATCGTCTTCGTCGTCCTCCACCAGCAGCAGGTGAACATGCCTTTCGTTCATTGGACCCCAACCTCTCTAACAGGGCTCGGGAACAGGGAAAACCCTGGGGGATGTAAGCGGCAGGGTGATAATGAACCTGGAGCCTTTTCCGGGTTCGCTATCAGCACACAGTTCTCCGCCGTGTCGCTCAACGATCTTTCGACAAAGGGCCAGCCCGATGCCGGTCCCCTTGTATTCACTGCGGCCGTGAAGACGGCGAAAAGGCATGAAGATCTGCTCGCTGTATTCCGGAGGGAAACCGATTCCGTTGTCCCGGACTAGGATTTCACAATGATCGCCCTCGTTGGTTCTATTGATGCGGCCCTCTACAATAACCTCCGGGGCGACCCCTTCCCTGTGGAATTTGAGGGCATTGCCCATAACGTTCTGAAAGAGTTGGACCATCTGGTTGAAATCCCCTTCCACGCTTGGCAACGCATGTATCGTGACCATGCCTGCGGACTCCTCGATTCGCCCCTCGAGGTTCACCCTGGCATATTCAGCGACCTGGTTCAAGTCCACTTTCCCAAAGGGTCTCGCCTGGGTCGTGATCCTCGAGTAAGCGAGGAGGTCATCGATGAATTTCGCCATGCGCCGGCACGCCTGGTTCATGCGTCTTAGGTAGTCCCGGCCAACATGATCGAGGTTGTCTCCGTACTTGTCCTTGAGCCGGTCACCGAACATCCTGACCTTTCTAAGCGGCTCCTGCAGATCGTGAGAGGCCAGGGAAGCAAACTCCTGAAGCTCTTTGTTTTTCCGTTCCAGTTCTTCAACAAGAAGGGCCAGGGTCTCCCGCGCCTGCTTATGTTCCGTAATGTCCATCATGGTCAGCACCAGGCCTTGAATCTGCCCGTCTTCTCCGGGTACGGCCCTCAGGTCCCAGTCCCAGAAGACCGAAGGGCCCGTTCCGGGATGCGTCTGGTTGAACTCAAAGCTCTGCTCATAAATATGAAAAGGCTCCCCCGTATCCAACACCTGCTGGAAGATGCGAAGGCGCTGCTGGTCGGGAAACAGCTCGAAATGATTTCTGCCCGGATATTCTTCAAGCGGCTTTCCCGCGGCGCTTGCATATGCAGGATTGACGCTGATGAAGTTGAATTGAGTGTCCAGAAAAGCAACCGGAAAGGGCAGATGATCAAAGAGCGCCTGCCACCGGACGTCTGAGGCTCCTTTTTCGGGTTCTTGCTCCAGGTTCTTGCGCCCGTCCAGGCTTTGTGGGCTGCTATTCAAAGTGAAACCTCCTGTATGCCAAATCACTCGTGGCATCAAAGCACGAGTGAATCAGGATGTAAAGTGTGAAAAAGGATGGTTCAGTACCCTGGAAGGAAGGAAAAGATATGGATATAGCATTGTTCATAAATACGCGTGTTGGCTCAGATCAACTCCGAAGAGTTTGAAACGGTTTTGGGACCCCCTCTAGACGGGGGAATCAATGCCGGGTAGACCGATCTTTTCTTGTCTTCAAAGACTTCAGCAGGAGCGTGTCTCGGTCATTTCCCGAATCGCTTTAACAAGCTCTTCGAAAGAGTCGGTTCGCTTGGAAAGAAACCCGTCAGCGCCATTCCTGGCGGCGGCTTCCCTGAATTCCCGGGTGTCGTAAAGGCTGAAAACCAGTACCTTCATATCCGGGAAACGGGCCTTGATACGGCGGGTCAGATCGAGGCCGCTTGAATCCGGAAGTTCGATGTCCATGAGCACGACGTCGGGATATGTGTCTTCAAGGAACGCCAAGGCCTCTTTTCCGTTCACAGCTTCATGCACTTTGGCCTCTGGAATATTTGCACAAAAGGTGTTAACCAGGGTCCGGCGCATGAGCTTGTTGTCCTCTACCACCAGTAATCGCGGCATATAAGATTCCTTTAATCCTTCTGAACAGTGCCCACCTATCGCCGGCATTCAGTAGGAGCAATTGAACCCGGATTATTCGAGAGTTCAGAGTGATTATAAAGACGCACTCATTCTAATTGAAGGCCGACAAGTGGTATATGGGGTGAAGAGTGTAGATTTCAGGCGGACCATTGCCCGCAACCCAACAGTGATGTAACCGGCTCCGGAGGCCTGGGGTTCCGGAGCGGAGGAATCCCCGACCTCCTACCCCGCCAAGCTCGGTTCTGCCTGGTTTCCAAACTTCTTTTTTCTGACAGGCTTTCAAGAGTAAGTCACTACGCATTGGATAAGTGGTTTTGGGAAAGATACAGGATTGACCTCATAGAAACAGAACCTCCTTTCTGTGAAGATGAGTAAAACAAAACGAAAAGGAGGGAAAATCATGAAAAGGTTAGTTCTATGTTTTTGCAGCTGTTTGCTGGTTCTCGCCCCGACCTCCTCTGCGCTGAGCGAGAAGGCCGGCATCTTGAAAGGCGAGCGCAACGGTGTCAGCTTTATGAGCGGCGGCGTGAGCAAAGGGGAACGGGCCGAAATGGAGGCCGGTTCCGGAGATTACAACTTGAAGATAGTGCTTGCCACATTGGAGGGCAGCTACCTGGCGAAATTGCCGGTATCCATACAGGATGAGGTGGGCAATCAGGTCCTGGAGTTGAAGACCAACGGGCCATGGCTCTATGTTAAGCTGCCGGACGGTCGATACACTGTCCAGGCCACCTATGCAGGCTCGCAAAAAAAGCGGGCGGCCCGGGTGGATGAGGGCTTGGAAATAGTGATGCTGCATTGGAAGGAATGATTTCCGTTCATAAACGAAAACCAATAATGCAACATCTGGGTAGCGTTGCTGGTCAATCCCCTTTCGGCCGCTGGGGCCAAGGGTGAATGAACTCGAGGCCGAGATCGTGTGTTTTTTTAGGGAGGTAAAAATGACTGACAAAAGAATGAAGAATAATTGCTTTAGCCGGCGTGATTTTATGAAAGCCACAGGAGGTGCTGCTGCAGTTGCAGGCTTGACCGGAGGTGGTCTTCTTTTAGGGGCCGCCACCGCCGGCGCTTCTAAGATGCCGCAGACATGGGACGAAGAGTTCGATGTCGTCATTATCGGCAGCGGGTTTGCCGGCCTTGCCGCAGCCATAGAAGCCAGGAACGCCGGTTGCTCCGCAACCATCTTGGAGAAGATGAGGGTGCCGGGTGGCAATTCCATCATCAACGGTGGCCTGATCGCCGGGGCCGGCACGCCCGCCCAGGACAAGGAAGGCATCAAGGACTCACCGGAAATAATGTTCCAGGACATGCTCAAGGCCGGGCATGGCCTGAATCACCCGGAATTGGTCCGAACCGTGTGCGATAAGTCGGCCGAGACGATCATGTGGACCGTGGAATACCTTGGTGTGGACTACAAGGAGCGGGTCACACACTTGGGGGGACATGCGGTTCCCCGCAGCTATTACACCACCATTAATTCAGGCGCCGGTATAGTCAGGCCCATGCTGGACAAGGTCAAGAGCCTGGGCCTCGATGTCAGGACCCAGATGTACTTGGACAAAATTGTCAGGGATGAAGACGGCCGGGTCAAGGGTGTTAGAATTCGGAGCGGGTATGTCTTTCCCAGGGGTCATAGTGGAAAAAAGATGCTTATCAAGGCCAGAAAGGCCGTTATAATGGCCACGGGCGGCTTTGGTGATGATATTCCTTTCAGAACTGCTCAAGATCCAAGATTGACCGACGATCTGGATTGTACCAACCAGCCCGGGTCCACCGCCGATGGCCTGATAGAAGCCCTGAGGCTGGGAGCAACCCCCATTCAGCTTTCGTGGATTCAGCTCGGCCCATGGGCTTCTCCCGACGAAAAGGGCATGGGAATCGGCTACATTTTCGCGATTTCCGCAGCGTTCCCCTATGGCCTGATGGTGGACCCGTCCACAGGCCGGCGTTTTGTCAACGAACTGGCCGACCGGAAGACTCGAGCGGACGCCATCCTGGAGACCGGACATCCTGCAATAGGACTTGCCGATGAGAAAGGCGTCAAGAGGACAGCCATGCTCGACAAAATGCTGGAACGAGGCGTTGTCAAAAAGTTTCCCTCCTGGGAAGCCCTTGCCTCTGAATACAGCATCGACATGGAGGGTCTTAAGAATACCATTGAGAAATACAACTCATATCTGAAGAAGGGGAGGGATGAAGAATTCGACCGGCCGTTTCAGGAGGACGCAAAACCATTGGAAAACCCGCCCTTTTATGCTATGCGCCTCTGGCCCAAGGTCCACCACACCATGGGCGGCATCCAGATTAACAAAGAGGCTCAAATAATTGATTTAAATCAACAACCAATCAAAGGCCTCTACGGGGCGGGAGAAGTGACCGGCGGGGTGCACGGTGCTGTTCGTCTGGGCAGTAACGCTATTACAGACTGCTTGGTGTTCGGCCGCATCGCGGGAAAAGGGGCTGGAGAGGAGGAACCATGGGGATAATCGGGCTGTGAATCAGAATGAAAGTTAAACCCTGAAAAAACGGGGGAACGAGGCTGTAACAGGCCTCTTTTCCTCCGGCCGCGTTAGCGCTTTTTCGCATGGACAGAAATCAAGGAGAAAACAAATTGAAGCGTGAGAATAAGCATTTCCCTAATATGGGGGTTTCGATTTTTGCGATTCTGGCCCTGGCCGCACTGCTCATTCCCGGATCTTTGCCGGGCACGGACAACAGGCCTTCGGTGGAAGGTGGGGACTGCCGGGGCTGTCACGGCCGGGCCCGGATACTACCGTCCGACCACCCGAACACCAAAGGACTGAATCTGTCGGACTGCCGGGAGTGCCATAATGATCCCGGCTCTACTCTCAGAGGAAAAATTTCTTCCAGTCATGCACATAACCTGGCCGGTGTCGCTTGCGAGGACTGTCATGGGCCGGGAGAGTTTTCAGATCCGGTGCCCCAAGATCGTTGCCTGGACTGTCACGGGTCCCCGCAAGAAGTGGCCGAATCGACCGCCGGCCTGGAACCCAACCCCCATGATTCTCTCCATTATGGACCTGATCTGGATTGCGATCTGTGTCACCATATCCACCGGGAGTCTGAAAATTTTTGCAATCAATGTCACGAATTCGATTTTGTCGTGCCTTGAATTGAATATCTCCGGAGATCCATCGGCTATACTCGAGAATTTGAAAGAAAGGAAATCAAGATGCTTCCAGTCAAGAAAATTCTATGCCGTACGGATTTCAGCGAGCCTTCTTTTGTGGGGGTCAAGTGTGCAAATGAACTCGCCGACCATTTTTCGGCTGAGTTAAGTTAATTATCGTCCATGTGGTCTCTCCTGTTCATGTCTATCCGTGGCCCGATCCGGCGGCAAGCCCTGCTTTGAAACGTAACATTGAGGAGATAATGGATTTTCCCACAAATTGATTGAAGAAGAGGTGAAAAACAAGCTTTCACCGGATCTGCAGGTCCAGACAAGGGTGCTTCGGGGCCCCCGGCGGATCAGATCGTAGAGGTGGCGGGCACTGAAGAAGTGGACGTGCTCGTTATAGCAACTCATGGATGGACAGGGTGGCGCGGATATGTTTTTGGGTCTGTGGCTGAAAAAGTTTTGAGATTAGCTACTTGCCCCGTGCTCACTGTACCCGCTTCGCAGGATCAAGCACAAAGTAATTAATATTCAGGTGTCGCAGCATCCTGAAAAGCGCATACAGTACAAGCACTGGTAAGGATAGATTCATAATTATCGACAATCCTGATTTTACTTGGTCTCTAGATTGTGGTATAGGAAATATTGATTTTGTTGCTCTCCCGATTGTTGAGCGTCGGGCTGAACGCTTGGCCGAAACACACCCAGGAGCGTTGTCTTGAAGAAAAAGCACACCATCGTAATTGCAGACGATCACCGGATACTGAGACAAGGACTTCGATCCCTCCTGAACACGACCGAGGACCTGGAGATTGTGGGAGAGGCCGGTGACGGGCTGCTTGCAATCCGGTCCATACTGAAACATGAGCCCGATCTAGTGCTCCTCGACCTTAACATGCCCCGAATGAACGGTGTCTCAGTCATAATCGAGATCAAACGCCAGGCCCCGGAAACGAAGATACTGGCCCTTACCATGCATAAGGGGGAGGACTTGGTGCTCCAGGCTTTTCTCGCCGGCGCGAACGGCTATTGCCTGAAGTCAGCCGGCCACGAGGAGCTGATAATTGCCATAAGAGCGGTTCTCGAAGGCAAGAGCTACGTAAGCCCCGAGATCTCGGATGCTGTTCTAAAAGGTTGGCTGCAGGAGCGGGGAACCGTGAAGCACGACTCCTCATGGCATTCACTCACCCAGCGGGAGAAGGAGGTTTTGAAGCTCGTGGGCGAGGGGTATCAGAACAAGGAGATCGGAAACTACCTGTGCATCAGCCCGAAGACAGTGGAGAAGCACAGGGCCAACATAATGCAGAAGACGGACCTTCATACGGCCTCGGCTTTGACCGCTTACGCCATCGAGAAAGGGCTTGTGACGAAGTAGTTACTTTTCCAGGTCCACTTTCAGGGACAGGAATCCCAACAGATCCTTAAGTGAGAGGATTCCAGCCAGCCGGCCCGCCTCCAATACCAGCAGCCGGCTTCTTCCGGAGCGGCGCATGATACTCAAGGCGTTGACAGCGTCTTCATCCGGCTTGATGGTGTTCTCCTGAGAGCAGGCATCTGTAAACTCCCCCACCGTCCTGTTGGCCCATTCCTCCCGGGGGATTTTTTTTACGTCGGACGTAGAGATGCAACCGGCAAGCTTGCCGTTTTTCTCCACCACGGGATACAGTTTATGGTGGTGGCGATAAACTATTTCCTCCACAAAGCGTTCCAGAGACAGGTAAGGCGACACGGTAACGGGATCCCTGCTCATGAAGCGCCGAACTTCTTCGCCCTCGAGCGCCGGGCGCGTGACCAGTCGCTGGTAGGACATGCGGGCCGCGCTGTTCAGGAAGACCCCTATCAGGATCCACCACATCCCCCCCACGGGATTTCCCCCCAGGAGGTTGAGTATTCCTACAAAAATCAGAAGGAAACCGAAGGCGGAGCCTATTCCGGAAGAGATGCGGGTAGCCCAGTGGATGTCCTTTTTCAGGCCCCAGAGCAGTGCGCGGAGGATTCGCCCACCGTCCAGTGGATAGGCGGGTACCAGGTTGAATACCGCCAGTAGCCCGTTTATCATTGCCAGGTAGCCCAGAACCGCGTTCACCGGTGCGCTGATCAGATTTCCTTGCCCGAGGAGGTAGAGTCCGTAAAACAACAGCGCGATAACCATGGAGGACAGCGGCCCCGCCGCAGCCATCATCAGCTCTGTCTTAGGTTCCGGAGGCTCTTCCCCCATCTCCGCGACTCCTCCGAATATGAAGAGGGTTATACCCTTCATGGGCATGCCGCGCTTACGTGCCACCAGGGAATGCGAGAACTCGTGGGCTATGATTGAAAGGAAAAGCCCTATAGCGCCGGTAATCCCCATTGCCCAGTATGCCCGTGGCGGCAGATCCTCCACCGTCATAGGGAACAGCCCTGTGGAAAGAGACCATGCCACCAGGACCGCAAGGACGATCCAGCTCAAGTCGATCTTGACCTCAAACCCCATGAGACGGAACAGCTTGATTCCTCTTCCAAACATCTTTTCTCCTTTCCAAAGACCCCCGCAGGACAGCTTCCCAATCATTCACCATCATATTGTAATAGGGGGACATTATGTTCTTTTGCCATTTTACAGCTTCTTTGCGCCCACCTGCGCTGTCTTGAAAAACCGTTAAACACATATATGCCATAGCGGTAAGGGATTCCCTTCCCTCGCGAAAGGATTTGAATCTTAGATAAATTGTCTCAGCATCCGGTGAGGCTTGAAAATTTGGAAATATATCTGGTTAGTTCCTCTGCCTTTGTAATCCATGGTATGAACTGTTATTCTTCAAAGCTGAAAAAGTCGATGTAATCACCCTCTCTCTTGGCGTCGCTCAAAAAGGTCATTGTATATTATGGCCAGATGCTTCGGGATTTTACCGGTTTTTACATAATTTCTATTGAAGAGGCCACGTATACCAGCATGTTTGGAAGAGGAGAGACCATCGCGGACAAGAAGAGCAGAGACAGCATAGAAGCAGGCATAGTAGAGACGGTTGACACAGGCATCCCACCGCTCTGCCCTGGCGAGAATACGAGCGTCTTCCAAGGTCTCTTCAGCGCGTGCCATTCGATATGAAACTAAGTCCTTGCTCCGTGCATTCACCGTTTGATTCCCTCCTGCCGGACCCGCTGATGGAATGGCATAGCCTGGTAAATACCACTATTCCATTCTTCACGGTTCCTTACAATCGAGGATATTACCTCTCCAGATTCCCATTCCACTTCATAGAGCCTGTGACGCATTCGGTCTGTACGTTCGTCGCTCAGATGCTCATCAACCAGGACGAGGAAGTCCCAGTCTGATTCCGCGATTGCATCTCCACGAGAGCGTGAGCCGTAAAGAATGATCTCAGCGCCGGGAACGTTGCTTTTCAGCGGATGCGGCTTTTTGCGTTCTGCTGCAAAAGCCTTATTCGTTCGATCGATGGGTTTCCGATGCATCAAAGTTGCCATGTTCCATGAACCAGGCATAGCTGCTTATTAATCTTTGCGATTGTTATTTTCGAATCAGACCGATCCAATTTTAAAGTAAAGTCGGGAGGAATTTTTCCAACAGGAATATTAATTGTTGGTCCGTCAGCATTGAAATGTGTTACCGCCACATTATGTACTTGAGAAAACAATATGATAGGAACTTCAACGAGTTCATAACGGTGTAAAACTTGAAAATAGCGTAACTGAATGATGGCATCAACTTCGTCACAATAGTCCTTGAAAAGGCGACGGGTATGCGCTTGACGCTTTTTAGCAGTTCTGCAATCCTGAATCCAGGCGGCCTCAGTAAGCTTGCTGATATGAAGGGTGCTTTCAGAAAGATTTTTAGCTTTTGATGACTTCAAGCTAATCCTTCTATCATCAATCATAACATCCCAGAAACGTTGCCCTTCAGGTGCTTCTTGCACCTTGTGCCCAGCATGAGAACAGGCAGCGATAAATGCGGCATCGAAGCTTTCTTGAAAAGGGTGTTGTGCCATTCAATAAATTAGTTGGAAAAACAGCTTGTTAAAAATGAAAAAAGCCTTTATAATGGCGGGAAAAGGATTGCAACTCTTCACCCGGCCAAAAGAGAGGCTTTATGGAAAAGAAATATATCAAAACGCTCATCCGAAAGCAAATAAAGAAGCAATACCCTAACTGGCGACGATTAAACAAGAAAGAGAAAAAGGCTGTTTTAAGCAACGTTTTCGAAGAGGTGATTTCTGCATGTAATTCTGAAGACAAAATCGATATGCCATTAGAAGAAATGTTAGGCATTGCAGACCAAATGCCAACAGGCGATATGATGAGCTTATCTGAAATGGCAGAATTTATTGAGTCTTATCATGATAGCAAGATAATTAAAATGAGTCACTATAATCCAAAAGCATCATATATAAAAGATGAAGAGCTTTTAACTATTGATAATATTATTGATGATGCAATTATTAATAGACTGTTATCATACGATGGATATACACCATGCATGAGAAATCATTTTCTTAGCACATTGTTTCGAGCGGAGCTACTAAAAGCTATTAAATACCCAGAGATCAGTTATCGTAAGTTTTGCTCCAATGATTACATAGGTCTCGAACGAAAGGAAAACAGAGCATTCCTCGGGTTGCCGTTAAATCGCAAAAGGATGATTGACCATACTGAATTATCAAGATTTAAATCTAAGATGACCTTCAGCAACCAGATCAATTTGCTTGTATATTTCCTGTACCACTTTTATCAATCCGGGCTTCTGAGTGATTGTGTTATACATGGCATCGATTCTACTGAGCTTTCCAATGAATGCTCCTATCCATTGGCGACAATTGAGATCAATGGCAAAAAGATAAGTATTTATAGCGATCTTGACTGTGATTGTGGCAAAAGGCGAAACAAGCGTGATAAATCACCCTTTGTCGTTGGTTACCGATTGCATACGTTGACCGCAATCGATGCAAAAACCGGAGAGAGCTTCCCTTTGGTTTCATTGCTGGCTCCGGCGAACCACCATGACAGCTATTTCTTGGTGTTTCTTGTAAAATTAGCCCAAACGATGGGCATCGATATGAAACTGATTACAGCCGATGGAGCTTATCATGACAAAAAAGGTGAACTCTATCAGGAAACTGGGACCTTGCTGACAACGCCGCCCAGAGTCAACGTAATGCCACCGGAGCATGTGGATGTTTCCACCCAATCCGTGTTTTTTGATGGCGACTGCGACGTACCCATGGTTCATGTCGGCACTGAAGCTATGGAGCATGAATACAAATGCGGGCTTGATTTTGGCGAACAATGCCACCGATCGCATTCGTGCCCGCAGTATCGAATGATTCCGTTGGATCAAGGCTATTTTCAAAGGATTCCATATAATGAAGAATTTGTTAATGAAGCAAATGACATCCGCAAAAACTGCGAGCGACCATTCAACTTATTAAAAAACCAAACAGGACTGGAAAACATTCGTGTTCGCAGTCAGCATTCATCAACTGCAAGATGTACGATTGCCAGCATTGCCGTGCTGTTGATCCAAATGGCAGGGAAAAGAGTTAAACCAAAGAAACCTGAAATATATCAGGAGAAACTATTTATCGCTAATGGATAACGCAAAATAGCTATAATATAAAACAATAAAGATATTGGATATTTGTGCCAAAAATTGCATCTTCTCCGAATCACTTGTCTTTTACCATGGCCTTGAGCTCAAAATCGGCCAAATAATCAATGGCAAGATGCCTATTCGGTGAATGAAAGCAAGGCTAGGCAGAAAATATCATGGGTGAAAAACCCGACACACCGCTCTTGGGATATTCCAAAAACCTACTTTTCAACACCCTTTGAAAGGAAGGTGGAGGAGCGGACCGCCGAGGTGACGGCCAAGAACCGTGAGCTTGTCCGGTTGAACAAGGCGTTGGAAGGCAACCTCTTCAACACGGTCAGGGCCTTCGCCTCTCTCTCGGAAATGCATGCTCCCATCATGGCCGGCCACGGGAGGCGTGTCGGCCGGATGGTGAGGGAGGTCGCCGGTCTCATGGGGGTTTCGGAAAGTGAGGCTGTCCACTCGGAGATCGCCGGACTGCTCCATGACGTCGGCATGCTCGGGTTACCCCATGGGGTGATGGAGTTCAAAGAGGAGTCCTGGGCCGCGGAAGAGGCGGAGCTGTTCATGAAACACCCGGAAGAAGGTCAGACCATTGTATGTTTCATCGACAGCCTGGATCACGTGGGCCGCCTGATACGCTCCCACCATGAGCGGATGGACGGTCAGGGCTTCCCGGATGGCTTGCAGGATGAGGCCATACCCCTGGGGGCAAGGATCATTGCAGTGGCCGACGCCTACGACCGGATTGTGAATCTAAAAGCAGGGCGAAAATCCTGGATGAACGAATACCTGAAAGAACAGAAGACCACTCAGGATCACCTCTCGAATGACGAACGGCTGCAGCAGACGGCCATTCACCACCTGAAGAGACATGCCTTCACCGCCTACGATCCGGATGTGGTCAAGGTGTTCCTGAGCACGCTGAACTCAAGGGGGATCGCGGCAAGGAACGAAAAGGAGATGACCCTTGGGGAACTGAAGCCGGGCATGATTCTCTCCAGGGCCATCTACACCGGGAAAGGGCGGTTTCTTCTTCCCCATAACGTCACTCTCACGGAAGACCTCGTGTTCAGGCTGAGAAAGATTCATCGAAACGACCCCATTGTAGATCCCGTAGGTATTGTCGATCGTCCGCCCGGGGCCCTGCGAACAGACGCCTGAAGGCGAAAGAATGGAGCATGTTATGGAAGCGAAGGATGTCTGGAAGAGACTGGATCGCATAAGGGACCTTCCCACCCTGCCTCCGGTGGTCATGCAGGTGAATGCACTGATTCAGGACCCGGACACCAGCGTCCGAAAGCTCAGCCTCACCATCGAGAAGGATCAGTCGATTACCGCCAAGGTCTTGAGGCTTGTCAATTCCGCCTTCTTCGGACTTGGCTCAAAGGTGGGCAATATCCCTCATGCCCTGGTTCTGCTCGGGTTCAATACGGTTCGCAACGCCGTTCTTTCGCTGGCCGTGATTGACGCCTTTCGGGAGGAGACAGGGAACGGCCTTGACGTCAGGGAGTTCTGGCGGCATTCCATCGCCGTAGCCGTGATGAGCAAGTACCTGGCGGAGAAGACGAGGCTCTGTCCACCGGACGATGTGTTTACCTGCGGGCTTCTGCACGATGTCGGGAAATTCATCCTTTCCCTCTACTTCCAGGATGCCTTCAGACGGGTGTCCGCCAGGGCCAGGGACGAGCATCTGTCATTCCTGGAGGCCGAAAAGGCTGAAATGCCCGTACACCATGGCCAGATCGGGGCCTACCTGGCGAGAAGGTGGAAACTCCCCCTCCCCCTTGTGGAGACCATCCACTATCACCATGCCATGAAAGAGGATGCCCAGGACCCTGATCTCATCAGGATTGTGAGTGTCGCCGATGCCGTGGTCAACGGAGGCGAAGAGCCGGCCTGGTTCCGAAAGGGGCCCCGGTCGACTTCATCCGGGATCCTCTCACAGATGTGGGAGTCCATGGGCGAATGGTCTCCTCCCGTTTCCGAGGAAATCGCTGCGGCAGCGGCTTTCCTCCTGAAGGAGTAGAACCGTGAGCGAATCAAAACACACGATCCTCTGTGTAGACGACGAAGAGAACATCCTCCAGTCACTGAAGCGCCTGCTGAGGAAAGAAGACTACCGCCTGCTGACCGCCCGGAGCGCACAGGAGGGGCTGGAGATCCTTGGGCGGGAAACCGTGCACCTGGTCATTTCGGACCAGAGGATGCCCGAGATGAGCGGCGTTGAATTCCTGGCCAGGATCAACGAGGAATACCCCGACGTCATTCGCGTGGTGCTCACGGGATACACGGATGTAGATTCCATCACCGAATCCATCAACAAGGGCCACATCTACAAGTTCCTGCTCAAGCCGTGGAACGACCAGGACCTCAAACTGGATATCAGACAGACCCTGGAGCAGTACGACCTGATTCTCGCCAACAGGCTGCTCAACGAGAGGGTCCTGGAGCAGAACGAGAGACTCAGGCACATGAACCAAAACCTGGAGCAACTCGTTGAAGCGCGCACCAGAGAACTGGAACTGCAGAACCACGCCCTCGAGCTTTCCAGGGTGATTCTGGAGGATCTTCCCCTGGCCGTCGTCGGGATGAGTGCCGAGGGGACCGTCGCCCTGGCGAACCGGGGCGCGCTCATGACTCCGGGTTTCGAGGATCCCATTGAGATGGGAAAGCGGGTATCGGATTGCTTTTGCGCGGAAGCGGAAGAGACGGCGGGGCTTGCCCTTGAAAGTGGCAGGCCCGCCCTGATCGAACACTACCGGGGCGGGGATGCGACCTTTGATATCCGGGTGACTCCTCTCGCGGGCAGGTTCAGGGGAAAAGGCGTCATCCTCACATGGAGACTGCCGCAGGACGGTTCGAGCACCGAGAATTCATGAGGGACGTGGATCGCCCGGAACACACGGGCGCAAGGCGTTTTGTACCAGAGCGAACGGGGTTGTGTTCGTGGCCGATTCGCTCAAGACCCGGGGCACGAGCAATGAGAAGAACAAAACATCAATCAAAGGTAAAGAATGGGCAGTGGAAATGCATTCTTATTAAATGTTTCAACAAAGGAGGGAAATATGTCGCTTTCAAGAAGAGATTTTTTTAAAGGGATAGGACTGATGGCAGGTGTTGCCGGTGTAAGGCAACTCGTCAAAATGAATGCAGCATGGGGTTCGGAAGGCAAGGCTATTGGTGATGGCACAGTCGGTATTGAGTGGTTGGGCCATGGGAGCTTTGCATTCACATCCTGCAAAGGCAGAAAGATCCTTTTTGACCCTTGGATACACACCAACCCGAAATGCCCTACCCGATACAGAAAAAAGGGGAGTTTTGATCAGGTCGATATGATCCTATGGACTCATGGGCATGTTGACCATTTCATGCTGACAGATGCTAAGAAATTGATTGGTGAATACGGTCCAAAGGTCATCGCACCCTGGGAACTCAGCTTTTTTATTAAAGACCAGATCCCCGCAGCAGACTGCCAAACTTTCACATTGGGAAACAAGGGAGGCACGACTGATTTTGACGGAATCAAGGTTACGATGGTGGAGGCTTTTCATTCTGCAGGCGCCCAGTTGACCGGCTTTGAAGGGGTCAACCGGTTTGTGGGCGAGGCAGTGGGGTATATCATCCAATTCGAAAACGGTCTGAAAATCTACCACTCAGGGGACACATCGCTGATGGCGGATATGAAAACCATCGTGGGTGACTTCTATAAACCGGATATCGCCATCCTTCCCATCGGCGGGGGCTTCACCATGGGGCCTGAGGAGGCGGCATTTGCCTGTCAACTCATCAAACCCAAGCTTGTCATCCCTGAACACTTCGGGACATTTCCTTCGCTTGTACAGGATACGGTGCTTTTCGAGAAAACGCTTGCGGCATGCCCCTCCCCTGTGCGCATGCTGGAATTGAAGCCGGGCGACAAGGCTCATATATGAGGGTCTAAGAATAGCGAATCTCGCAATGGTGGCTCCAATGGTACCCAATAATTCTGCTCAAAAGGCGGTTCGAAAATCCCATACAGAAGCGATTGAATTTACCATTCGGATATCCATTGTAACCAAAATCGTACTACATGTAGCCGCTCTAATCTGTATTGCTCTTGGCATTGCTACGTATTTGACGGTTTTGTCGGAATCGAGACTTCTGACGGAAACGTTGGTTAAAATGACAAATGAAAAAGCGACTCAAATTGCTCTGGCCACGAAAAGCGCATTTCATTCTTTAAATTGGATTTTTGTTGAGAAGCTTCTCCAACAAGTGAAAGAGGATAACCCCGGAGAAGTGGTTTTTGTAAAAATCGTCAAACCGAATGGGGAGGTGTACCTGGCCAATGACGGGGAGTCGCACACTGAAACACTCCCGCCCGACTTGCTTTCCAAGAAAAGCACGATAATCGACTATTCCTTTTTCAGTGAAAAACAGGGAAAGGGCAAACTGATCATACAGCCCGTAAATATAGGGGACGAAATATGGCACGTCGTCCTTGGACTTTCGCTTCAAAGCGTCCATGAAGCCATAGGGTCTCTTATCCAGCGGAACAGTACATGGGGCGGCATCATCCTTTTCGTTGCCATGGGCCTTTCCATTCTCCAGTCCAGAGCCATTTCGAAACCCTTAAAAGACCTCTCCAAGTCGGCACTGGAAGCCGCGAAAGGGAATCTCGCCAACACGGTTCCCGTCAACTCGAATGACGAGATCGGCCTCCTTTCGTTTGCCTACAACCGGATGTTGAAGGATCTGGAAAATGCATCAAACGAACTTGTGTCATCGGAAAAGCGGTATAAGGCAATGGTTGATGCGGCTTCAAAGGCTGAAGTAGGCATACTGGTCCTCCAAAACGATCGTGAACAAAAAGGAATCATAAAATATGTGAACCATTATGTTTCTGATTTGTCAGGATACAGCATTGATGAGCTTAACTCCATGACCTATATGGATCTTGTTCATCCGGAAAGCGTTGATTCGGTTGCCCATTGGTACAACATATCTTCACTGGAAAGTGAAGAACATCAGGCGTATCGCTTTTCAGGGATCACCAAGAAGGGGGTGAAAATCCAGATCGAGATGGGAGCGGGAACGAGTGATTTTGAGGGTCGAAGGGCTGTGATTTGCTACATCAAGGATGTTACCCAAAAACTGGAAGCAGAGGCCCAATTAAAACTGTACAGCGAAAATCTGGAAAAGATGGTGGAACAGAGAACAGCCGAACTCGAAGACATGGTCCTTCATCTCAAGACGGCTCAATCCCAGCTCATCCAATCCGAGAAGATGGCTTCGGTGGGGCAGCTCGCTGCTGGCGTGGCCCATGAAATCAACAACCCCACCGGTTTTGTCAACAGCAACCTGAAGACCTTGTCCGGCTACCAGGACGATCTTTGGCGCCTGATCGAGAAATACAGGGATACGCTCTCCCCTGGCAAAAGCGAGGGTTCTTCGGAATTGCGGGAGGGGGAATGGCAGGCCCGGTTGGAGGAAATTGAGGCCCTGGAATCACAGATCGATATCGATTACATCCTCACCGACACGCCGGACCTGCTTCGAGAATCCATGGAGGGCATGGAGCGCATAAAAAAGATCGTCATCGATCTCAAGGACTTCGCCCACCCCGGTGCAGACCGGATCCAGACCGCCGACATCAACCAATGCCTCGATTCGACGTTGAATGTGGTCCGGAACGAACTGAAGTATAAAACAACCGTCTCCAAGGAGTACGGTGACCTTCCTCCGGTTAGCTGTTATCCCCAGCAGCTCAATCAGGTTTTCATGAATCTTCTCGTTAACGCGGCTCAGGCCATCGAGCAGCAGGGGCAGATCCGCATCGCCACGAGGGCGGAAGACGGTCGCGTCATCGTGACCATCAGCGACACCGGCGCTGGCATTCCTGAAGAGAACCTTGCCAGAATATTTGAGCCTTTCTTCACCACCAAGGCGGTTGGAAAAGGGACAGGGCTTGGCCTTCACGTCGCCTACAAAATCGTCAAGAAGCACAAAGGGAGCATCCACGTGGAAAGCACTCCGGGAAAAGGAACTGCATTCACAATTGAAATCCCTGTCAACGCCAATTGATATGGTGCGGGCAGACTATTCCTGCGGACCTCGGAGGGGTTTTCCGCAGCCTTCAGGCCTCCACGGTAAATGAAGGCCGCATGCGTGATACGAACTTGTTTCTTGGGTAGCAGGGTAACGGAAGGCGTTTTGGGGTGTCAACAAGAAACGCCTGACAGTGTGTAGTGGTCAGGAAAAAGCTCGTTGGGGTGAGGGTGGTGGTGACAAAGATACTCTTTATATAGAAATTGAAATTAACAAGCCACCCGTACCCAGTGCATCAGGCAAGACCCTCGTTGTCCCAGTACCAGAGGGAATATCAGCACGGATGTTATGGTTGACGGCTGCCTTTGACCATTGGACTGAACGCGTATATTAAGAAGTGAAATTCCCCCGGGCTACTCGACTATACGTACCAAACGCCTATTGAGTTTCCGCTTTGAGGCCTTCGGACAACTGCCGGAATCGAATCCAACCTCCCGGTAAATATGGGAACGCGAGTGGCTGAGGAAAAGTCATGCTGGTCGTGCAAGTACCTCGGCAACCTCGCCGGGCTCACTTTCGTTCAGGACTTGACGTGCAACTGGTTTCCAGAGCATGGGAAGGGTCCAGCCAAGAAACTGTGGCCGAAGAAGGATACTGAAGAAGGCTGCAAATTCTGGGAGGCGAAGAGAGTCGGAAACGGATGACGCCGGCCTGTAAGCCCTTTTGGGAGAGTCTTCAAGGCAGACTATCGGACTACAGGATCAGTCAACAAGAAAGGTCCCGCAACCAAAATGGGTGTGAGCCCCGATGTGAAAGATTGAGGCCAGGACAAGGTAGGGGATGGCGTGGTCCGGTATCAGGCTGAAGATCTGCTTTCCTATCCAGCATCCGGGTTGAGATTCAAGGACTGGATAAATTCTCTTATAGACCACAGGAAGGTCCGAACAGGAATCCATCACCCGCTCAAATAGGACCCCGGTTTCATCTTCAAGCATGTTCAAGGTCCGGCTCTCTCCGTCAGCATCTCCCGTCTCAATGGAGCTCAACCTCGTTTTCAAAGACAACAATACTTCCTTCAAGGACGGCGCAGGAGACCCTTTTCTATTGCGGCCACATGGAAACGTTTTTTCGTCGGCCCGCAGATCAAAAGGGGTTACCCATGTGAGCTTGCGATACTGGCGCGACTGACCTGGATTTAGATCCAGCCCTTCGGACCATTGGGTTGGTGTGGCTGCATATCTCAGGTTCAAGCGGGAGTCTGAAACCAGGGGCTCCCAGTGGTGTCCCCTGGCCACATAGATATCCTGAATGTCAAACCTGCCCCACAGCGAATCAGGTCTGTGCCGTTCCAGATCAATGGTGCGACTGGCTTTCTCGACGGCGGGCAGAATGATTTCGAGAAAGAACTCATGGTCTGCCGCCTCTCCGATCAACTTGAGCTCCGTCAGAATCAATTCCCCCTCACCATAAGCTCTCTTGCCGGGGTAGCAGAACAGGACCGCTTCCACCGGCCATGATGCGTCGGGAGGGCGTTTCAGGGACTTGTTCTTGAGCAGGGAGATGCCTCCCATTGCATCCCATGACTTGAGCGCCTCTTGCCAGGCACGGGCCTGCACGGTCGGAAGGCTTTCAGCGATAATGGTCCCCAGCGCGAGTGAGAATTCCATGGACGGAAAAAGATGGAACCATGCCATCGGGGCGTTGACCCTGAAGACCATGAGGTAGCGGATCATATCAACGGGTAGGTTTGACATACTCGGCAAGCTCATAAAGTGATTTGATTCTGTGTTCAGGCCACTTTCTCAATTCCCAGTCGGATAAAAGATCCCTGGCTCGAATGTTGAGAGCCCCCATGAGCCTTCCCCAGTGAAACACCTTTTCGTGACCGTCTGCAAGGCCGCTCACTTCTCTTACCATCTCCCTTTCTGCGGGATGAAGATGTTCCTGAAAGATGGTCGCCATCTCAAGCAGCACGAGAAACTCGGGTGCCTCGAAGATCAAGAGCCTCTGTTGTTCACGGACATGGGGGGCCTTCAGTTGTCCAGGTTTGGAAAAGAACCGTATACGAAGGCGGTCCATGGGAAACCTCGAATCATGCTGGATGGCCCGGCACAATACGTCCCCCATGGTGAAGGTGTCCTTTTTGCCGGTGGTGGGGAAAATGGTCAGGGAGCCTCTGATATAGGGATCATTGTTTAGAATGACCTCTTTCATCCAGCGCGTCAGGACAGACCCCGGAACGACTGCTAGAAAATGAGCGTCGTCTTTAACGAAAAGCCCCCGTAAACTGGTCTGGTCCTGATCTCCGTATAGGTCCAGGTTGCCTGGAAGTGTGTTCACAAAACCCCATATGAGCAAGGACTGCCGGGAATCAGCCCCCAGCCTTTTGGACTCGGTTACGATTGTATGACAGGTTTTACAATGCGGCGCTTCGGGAAGACGAGGGTAAATCCAGCACCTGGAACA
>CAYPSZ010000031.1:0-4315 GCA_964413125.1 uncultured Desulfobacterales bacterium | reverse complement strand
TTTGGAATCATGTAGGTGTGATAGAGACCGGCATAAGGCTGAAACTGGGCGTCTTCAAGAAGGCTGGAAGATCGGACCGAAAGGGGAAAGTCGCCCTGAATCAGAAAGGCCTCGAGTTCTTTGGTCAGCCATGCGGGCATGCGGGCGCTCAGGAAGGCGTCGGCGACCTCCTGGTCGGTGAAGCCGTTCTTGGCCAGGTATTCAAGCCCGTTTTCTGAGACAAAGGATTCGAACCCTTCGGTGGTGATCACCAGGGTCTTGGGGATCTTGATGTTGAGGCCTGCGAATTTTTCGTGAAGTTCATCGTGGTCGTGGAGCATGGTGGACATGAATGCGAGCCCCCTGGCCTTGCCGCCGATGGATCCTTGCCCCACTTTTACGAAGTCCATAATGTCAACGTCATAAGTCGATCCCTTGAACTGAGCCACAACTCCCTTTTGGCGCATTTTTCTCAAGGTGTGGATGTTTATTGTAAGGTACTCCCTAAGATCGTCCGCGTTGAGGAACTCGGATACGCTCACTTGTCGAAAACAGGACGCAAGATTGATCTCGCTACGTCCCATTATCCAGTTTGAAAAATGGTTTCTCCGGGCGTGGTACAAGAGGGACTCATCGGGAATTTCCCGGATCTTCAACTCCAGGGACCTCAGGTCAACTGCTCTGTCGATCTCGGTTCCATCCGGCATGCGGAACACGAAGTCCCCGAACCCAAGGTGTTTCAAGAAGAAATCATGGAGTTCGGCCAGGAGGTTCGGAGAATTCTTATCCAGAAAAACAGCAGGCAAGCCGGCCGCTTTTGATTTGTTCTTCGGTTCCGAGCTGAGCATGAGCAAGGGCAGGTCGGGAATCTCCCGCTTGATTTCCCGAAGCAGCTCGAAACCTGCTTCAGGATCAAGCACATCCTGCTTTGGCAGTCTTGTGTCGGCAATGATCCCGAACAGGTAAGGTTTGAATTCACGAAACATCGCAAAGGCTTCTTCGTAGTCCTCAGCATGAAGTATCTTGGGCCTGGCGCGCATGGTGAGTAAACGATGTTCCTCGTTCAAGCCGGTCTCAAGCACGGCCTGAGTCTGCCTCACCACCTCCTTGTATATGAGCGGGAGAAATGTCGAATAGTAAATGGGAGAGTCTTCCACCAGGAGAAGAACGCGGACCTGAGCCGTGGCAGTGTCATGCTTCACGTTGAGCCGGTCCTCAGCGTTCTTGACCAGTGCCAGAAGAAGATCTGAGTTGCCGCTCCAGACAAAGACCTTATCGATGCCGCTTGGGTCTGCGTTTTCAGGAAGAGGGTAGACTCCTCTAAGGCTGTGAGTCAAAAGATTCACCGGCAGTCCGGGCTTACGCTTCTTGACTTCTATCCCGAATGTGAAGGCGTCCATTTCGCCTACGTGGGGCATGGTGATCACCATGTCGAAGCGCTTGTGGTCAAGGTTTTCCAGCGCCTCACGAGCCGAGGAGACGCGAGTTACCCTGGGCGGCTGGCTCAGATTGAGCCCGCTGTACTCGTTGATGATACGTGAGGCAAGACTTCCGTCCTCTTCCACGATGTAGGCGTCGTAAGGGCTTGATACGAGAAGGATGTCACGCACCTTTATTGACATTAGTTCGTGGAACACTTTGAACTGGGAATAAAATTCCGATTCCGAGCGTTTTCCTTCCGGAAGACGGCAGCCTGGAGGACCTGAGGGTGTTTCATACGCCATAGGCGTACCATACCTTTCGGTTTATATTCACGGGGCCACGTGCGCCGCGTAACATAACCGGAGACATCGGCCTTGTCAATGGAGCCGGCGGCCCGAAATGGAACAAAAAACAGCGCCTCCCTGGAATAGGGATAGACGCCGTTTTTTAACAAATACTAGTTAAAATATTAGTTTTATATGATTTAATATGTAACTATTTTTGCCATTCTTTAGCAAAAATCTGCCCGATTCGATCTATCTGTCCGGGATCGATATTGAGTGCCTTTGCCACCTCCTGGTAGAGGGTTCTGCGATCCTGGTTCTCGGCGTCCACCATGCTGTTGAGGTCCCTTTTTTCACGCAACCCCAAGCTGCCCAGGTCTCCGGCGGATACGTAGCCATCGTTGCCTTCCTTGATGAGCCCCTCGTCGTAAAAGGGCTTCATCTGCCGGTAGCGCCCCTTCATACGTTCCTTAAGGGCACGGATGGTTGCATTTGAGACCTCTGTAACGTCCTGTGCCCAAGCGGTTCCAGGGGACATGCAGGTGCGAATGAACTGAAGGAACGATTCTTTCTTGTCTACCTCGGAGGTTTCATCCCTTGCTCCATCGCGGCCCCGAATGTCGTCCACTATATCCTGAGCCACAGTCTCGACCTTTTCGGCCGGGAAATAGATGTTTATGGTGACACAGGCGACCAGCGTGCACAGGAAGAGCAGTGATGCTACCCGGAGGGGTTTCTTGATTCCTTTCATATCAACCTCCCTTAAAGACTATTGAATGACAGGCCCGCCATGGGAAGCGGTGACTCGTTGAATGCGTTTGACCATATCCTTGAAGCCTATCCTGTTATCCGGGTTCTGGTTTACAACATTTACACCTGAAAAACCACTTCTTTTAATAATGTATTCCTTGTCCCCTTCCAGAATGGTGCCGTTGATTCGAAAAGTGTCCGCCTCCAGGACGGCCCGCACCCCGATGCGCTCATAGGGAAACTCGCGGAACAGTGACGTGAAATAGCCCGCCATTCCAACAAAGGGGCTACCCCCGCCTCCGATCTGGGCGATGTTGTCAACGGCTCTGACGCTGATGCGCTGGTCCACACCCTTTTTTTGAACGGTCTCCATGAGGAGGTGAAACCTTTGGGGTTGACCATAAGCCAGTTCAAAGTCTTCAAGACGGCCGTCCAGGATTCCGGTGATCCGTCCGAAGGCGGTCCCGGAGGTCATCTGTTCCAGGTCCAGCCCCTCCCATCGGGCGTCGAGGCCGAATACCGGAGCCGAAGTGAAAAGGCCCGAGGCCCCGATGTTCTCCGCTGTGACACGGCCGCCGAACACATCGGCCTTCATGGCCCCACGGCTCGTTATATTGCCGCGCTCATATATTATCGGGGCAAGAGATCCGGCCACCCGCCCTCCTTCTGGAGCGTCCTCCCAGAAAATCTCGAGGAGCGGCCCAAGGTCCACGTCCTCCATGTGAAGGCTGGACTCCAGGCGCAGATTTTTGTCCATGTGGTGCTCGATGCTCAGAGGGCCGATTCGAATCTCCCCTCCCGGGATCATTAACCGCGTGTAACCGGGAATGAGAATGCGGTTCGGCAGCGCATCCAAATCCAGGGACAGGGGCTGATCCGGAAGCAAAGGAATGCCGAGGTTTCCCACTTCCAGTTTTCCCTTAAGTGGTTGTGCGCCATGGTTGTCGGGGATGTCACCATATTGTATGGGTAGTGAGAGGAACAGGTTTTCCAGGCCCAAGTCACCCGCAAGGACATCGGCTTCACGCATCCTGGCCTCGCCGATGACGGAAAAACCGCCTGCATGGGTTCTTATGCGGAGGTCGGCCGAGGCCTCACCGAGTAAGGACATGTTTTTCAGAACAGGCATCTTCATTGCGAAGGGTTCAACGGCGAAAACCTGGAAAGCCGGCTCCACACTGAATGGAGGCAGCGACAGGGCAAGGTCGGCCTCAAAGCCGTCACCCGCCTGCTCCATATTTCCCGATACTTTGATGGAAACGAGCTCTCCCAGTACTATATCCAGGCTTGAATCAAGGAGGCGAGGTGGATCAAAGTCCACCAGGGCGCTTGCGCTCGCTGAGAAGGGATGGGATTTCATGTCCAGGTAGAATCGGTCCACAAGGATCTCGCCTGAGGAGGCCTTCAAGTTCGATGACTCAAGAAAAACGGATCCATCACCCCCGGCGGTTCCGTTAGCCTCAAAAGTCAGGTGGAGCGCCTCTGCAAAGGCGTCAATTTCTGCGTTTTCAAAGGATAGTTCCTTGAAGGCCAGTTGCGTGGAAAATTTCCATGTCCCCGAGCCATCTGTTTCAGCATGACCGTGTAAGGAGTCTTCTCCCTTAAGATGCCAGCCATGAAACGGCCGTCCCTCACTGGCAAGGAAGGGGATAATTCCGGTTTGTCGCCCCTGGACGGAAATACCCATTATCCCGTTCCCGATTCGGGCGTCTACTATGAACGGACCCAGGTCCTGAGCCGTGATCCGCGATGCCGATGTCTCTCCGGAAGGAATAAACGGATGGATCAGCCCTTTGCCGGATTGTATGTGCACGTCTTTTAGGAGTAAAGGCGTTTCCGGCAGAGTCACCTGAATTTCAGGAGCCCTCAGTTCGGCTTCC
>CAYPSZ010000030.1:0-2318 GCA_964413125.1 uncultured Desulfobacterales bacterium | reverse complement strand
CCTCAATTTCGCCGCCAACATAGAACTCGTTCCCCCGGACAGCATTGAGAGGACCAAAATGGGTAAGGCCATCCGGGTGGTGCGGACTTATTGATCCGAGACCGGTACGAAGGAGTGGTCGTTTTTTCAGGAGGATGAGATGCCGGGAACACCTCGCAACAAGAAACAAGAACAGGAGGCCAACAAGACCCACTGGAGGGCTGAAGAAGAGAAGCTGGCGGCCTTATGGGAGAAAGCGTACAACCCCGGCGGGCAAAAGCAGCTCGACCGGTTGGCGGCCCAGGGCAAGAAGCCGGTAAGAGAGCTGATCAAACAACTCGTGGATCCGGGGCAGGCCTTTCTCGAGCTCAGCCGCGGTGCCGGGTTCGGGATCAACTACGAGTCCGCCGCTGACGTGCCGTCGGCGGGGGTGGTCATCGGCCTGGGAAAAGTACACGGCAACTGGGTGATGATCATCGCCAATGACAGCCGGGTCAAGGCCGGCGCTTACTATCCCATAACCTGCAAGAAGCATCTGAGGGCCCAGGACATCGCAAATCAGTGCGGGCTTCCGTGTATCTATATCGGGGACTCTGCAGGAGGCTTTCTGCCCATGCAGGACAGGGTCTTCCCGGGACAGGGCCAGTTCGGCCGCTTCTTTTACAACATGAGCCGCATGTCGGCCAAGGGATTGAAGCAGTATACCCTCAGCACCGGAGGCAACACCGCCGGCGGAGCGTACACGGTCTATCTCGCTTGCGAATCCATCATGATCGACAAGATGTCCTACTCCTTTCTGGGAGGGCCTCCGATGGTCAAGTCAGCAATCGGTGAGGAGGTGACCATGGAGGACCTCGGTGGGGCTCGCGTGCACACCTTCCTGTCCGGGGGGGCCGACCATTTCGTCCGATCGCAGGACGAGGGCGTCGAGAAGCTCCGAGAACTCATGGCACATGACCCGCCCCAGAGATTGCACATACACAGGCGCCCGGATATCCCGCCGCAGGTCCCGAAAGGCCGGATTTACAAAGTCATGCCTGTGGATCCCTATCGCGCCATACAGGTCAGGGAGGTCATCGAGTGCATTGCCGATAATTCGGAGTTTCATGAGTACAAGCGCGATTATCGACCCGGCCGCGGGGACAATATCGTCTGTGGGAGGATCCACCTCAAAGGCCTACCAGTGGGGGTGGTGGCAGGAAACCATATAGGGGTGATCTTCGTGGAGGCGGCCCGCAAGGCTGCGGAATGGGTGATCCGCTGCTGCTCGCACAAGATCCCCATCCTATATATTCAGAACTCCCCGGGGTACATGGTGGGATCCGACGAGGAGTACGCCGGGATCGGCAAGTACGGATCCAACATGGTCAGGGCCGCTGCTTGCGCCAGGGTCCCCAAGATCCAGTGGGTGATCGGCCCGGACCACGGTGCGGCCAACTATGGGATGTGCGGTCGTGCCTATGACCCCCACTTCATCTTCAACACCATGCGCGGCAGAACATCGGTCATGTCGGGCAGGACCGCCGGACACATCTTGACGTCACTTGAGAAAGTCAATGCAGAAAAGAGGGGCGAGAGTATGGATGCCGATCAAGCCGAGCGGTTCAGGCAAGGAATGATCAAGAAGTACGCAATAGAGGCCCACCCGTTTTACACCGAGGCCCGACTCTACCATGACGGGACCTTGCCCCTCAGCCAATGCCGCGACGTATTGGCCACGGCCTTCGAGGTCTCTTTGCTCCGGCCTCTTGAGGACTCATTGTTCGGAAACTTCAAGTTTTGACGCACTGAATCGCCGAAAGAGTACCAGCATGGATTATGAAAAGGGCAGGACATACGAAGAGCTGGAAATAGGGGACAGGGCCTCCTTCAGCAAGACCATCTCCGAGGCGGACATTTATTTGTTTGCAGGTATCAGCGGGGACTTCAATCCGGTCCACGTGAACGAGGCCTATGCGGCCCGGACATCCTTCAAGACCAGGATCGCCCACGGGCCTCTGATCCAGAGCCTGATTGCCCCTGTTTTGGGGACCCGCCTCCCGGGCTTGGGGACAATTGCGCTGGAGCTCTCCTGCCGGTTCCGGGCGCCGGTGCATATCGGTGATACGATAACCGCCGAAGCCGTGGTCCGCGAAAAACTCGAAACCAAGAAATGGGTCCGGCTGGAATTGAGCTGGAAGAATCAGGACGGCAGGCTGGTGGCTGAAGGAGAGGCCCTGGTGATGCCGCCGCGATAATTATTACTCAAGAATGACGCATCCTGATTTTTCTAACTACAGAGTTCGGGGAAAATCCGGTTTTTTTCTCAAGTGTAAAGTTGCGCCAGGCGATGGGTTCCC
>CAYPSZ010000029.1:0-3679 GCA_964413125.1 uncultured Desulfobacterales bacterium | reverse complement strand
TGCAGCGCCCGGCCCTTCAGCCAACTGGCTGAAAGGAACCGGCGGCGTTCCCGTGGCATCCAATTTGAATGAATACTATAACGGTGTTCAAACCGGTGTTTTCAAAGGGGCCTTGACCTTCATGACCGCTGCAGCGGCCATCAGGCTGCACGAGGTGGCCCCGTACATCACCATGGTTAACTTCGGCTCTCAGTTCGCAGGCGGCATCAGTATCAACAGGGACGTTTTTCAATCCTTCCCGCAGGAAATGCAGAAGATTTTCATCGAGGTGGGCAAGGAGTATACGGAAAGACTGGCTGACGCTCAGGCGGCCCGGGCCGAAAGCGCCATACAGGCCATGAAGGATGGGGGCGCGGAGGTGATTTTTCTGTCCGAAGCTGAACAGAGGCGTTGGGCTGAAAAGCTCCCCAACATTCCCATGGAATGGGCTGCTTCCATGGAAGAAAAAGGCCTGCCCGGAGAAACCATGCTCAGGGGTTACCTCGACGGGCTGCGCAAGCGCAACGTTAACCTGGTTCGGGACTGGGACAAGGAATAAGGCGTGGCGTCCTGGAATAAAAACGGGAAGACCGGCGGGGAACTTAAGCCGCCTCGCCGGCTTTCTTTCGAATCCGTCTTTTCCGTTATGAACAGCATGGGTACGGCGTGGGTTTTCGTGCTCCTGGTTATTATCAACCTGGACATCGGAGGGCGGGTGTTTTTCAATCACCCCTTGCGGGGCGTGTCGGAAATCGTTGCCATGTCCATTGTGGCATGCGTGTTCCTTCAGATCGCCCACACCCTCAAAACGGGCAGGCTGACCCGCTCCGAAATCCTCTTGAACGTGCTTCAGAAGCGACTTCCCAAACTCAGACAATTCCTTGAAGGGATTTATCACCTGGTGGGCGCCTGCCTGCTGGCGGTTCTATTCAGCGCCAGTGTCCCGCTTTTCACCCGCTCTTGGGAGATCGGAGAATACGTGGGCGCCGAAGGAGATTTCATGGCTCCCATCTGGCCTGTGAAACTGATCATTCTAATCGGTTGCGCCGCAGGAAGCCTGCAGTTTCTCATCATAGCCGCCCGCAGTTTCAGGGAGATCTTCAGACACGGCGTCTCCAGAGCAGAAGCCGGCGGAGACCAGCCATGACCGAGATACAGATCGGTCTTTGGTCTGTTTTGGGTATTGTCCTGCTCATCTATATGGGCATGCATGTAGCCGTCGCCCTCACTCTGCTTTCATTCCTTGGAGTCTGGCTGATCCGGGGCAATTACACCATTGCCGGCAAAATGCTGGCACTTGCGGCATCGGACAGCATCTCCGGCTACATCTTCGGTGTAGTTCCCCTGTTCGTTCTCATGGGTATGTTAATAGCGGTATCAGGAGTTGGCAAGGACACTTTTGATGTTGCTAAGAGGCTTTTTCGTGAAATTAGCGGTGGTCTAGGTATCTCTACAGTGGCTGCAAATGCTGTTTTTGCAGCCGTTACCGGTATCTCAATTGCATCAGCGGCGGTTTTCACCAAGGTGGCCGTGCCGGAGATGATCCGACTGGGGCACACGCCGCGGTTTGCGGTCGGCGTGGGAACCGGATCCTCCGTGCTGGGCATGTTGATTCCTCCGAGTCTGCTCCTGATCCTGTTCGGAATCTTGACGGAAACCTCCATCGGTGACCTCTTCAAGGCCGGAATTATGCCGGGGATACTCCTTTCGGCCGCTTACTGCCTGGCAATTCTCGTAATGGCCCACCGATTCCCAAACTACGTGGGCACACTCAATAGACAGGAGGGCTCGGATATTGGGCCGGGAATGACCGTATTTGAGGCCCTGATGAAACTCGTGCCCATTGCTTTGCTGATCAGCCTGGTACTCGGGGGAATTTACGCAGGCTGGTTCACGCCCACCGAATCAGGTGCTGTGGGGGCACTGGGTGCCCTGATTCTCACGCTCGGGAAACGACAGCTTACTTGGTCAAAGCTATGGCAAGTGCTTGTTGAAACAGGTCACGTTACCGTTGCGATTCTATTCCTGCTCATTGCCGCCAACATGTACAGCCGCATGCTGGCCATCTCCGGAGTAACCGGGTTCATTGGAAGCTGGTTCGGTGAATCAGGACTCGGACTTTACAGCATCCTGACCGTGTATCTGATAATCATTCTGTTGGCAGGCACCTTTCTCGACTCAACCTCCATAATCATGATCATAGTGCCCCTCATATATCCGGTCATGCAGGAGCTGAGCGTCAATTTTGTCTGGTTCGGACTGGTGACGGTCATCGCCATCGAAGTGGGATTGATCACCCCACCCCTCGGCATTGCAGCATTTGTGGTCAAGTCGACCCTTGATGATCAGCGAATAGGGCTGAACACTGTGTTTATCGGCGCCCTGCCCTATGTCCTGATCATGATCATCGTCCTGGTTCTCGTAGTCATTTTTCCTCAAATAAGCCTCATCCTTGTTCGATAGCAGAAAGAGAGGACACGATGAAGAAAGACAATCCCCTATCAGGTTTTCAGGTGGATCCGGCCCGTATCCGAACCATAGGGCATGATTTGCAGCGGCCTGGCCTTTGCTGAGAAAAGTGATATAATCATTTCTAATTTCGGCACAGATAACTTGTTTGATAGTATGAACCCGATTTCTGTTTCCTTGGAGCCTTAAAATGGAAAAATTCATTGTGACCGCCGCTTTGACAGGTGCCATTCACACCCCCACTATGTCGCCCTACCTTCCTATCACCCCGGACCAACTTGCCGAAGAGGCCCGCCGGGCCCGTGAAGCCGGAGCAGCCGTCGTGCATGTACACGGCAGGGATCCTCAGACCGGACGGCCATCGGCGGATACTGAAGTATTCGGCGAAACCCTGTCCATGATAAAAAACAAATGCGATGCCGTGATCTGCACCACTACCGGTGGCGGATTCGGCATGACAGTGGAAGAAAGAGTTAAGGTGGTAAGGAACTATAGCCCTGAACTTGCTTCCCTAAATGCCGGGTCTCTTAATTTCTCCCTCCACCCTTTGCTGGAAAAGATGAAGGGCTTTAAGTATGAATGGGAGCCTCAGTATTTGGCCATGAGTGAGGATTTCATTTTTCCGAACACCTTCAAGACTCTGAGAGAGTTCAGCGGGTACTTTTCACAAGAAGACACCAAGCCTGAATTTGAAGTCTATGATGCCGGGATGTTGAACAACATTGCTTTCCTTATCAGCCGTACAAGCATCAAGAAGCCTATCTACATTCAGTTCGTCTTAGGCATCCTGGGCGGGATGCAGGCCACAATAGGCAACCTGGTGTTTCTTCATAATTCAGCAAGGGAAATCCTGGGTACGGAGTTTGTCTGGTCCGTGTGTGCTGCCGGGAGGAATCAGTTCAGGATGTGCAATGCAGCTCTCTTGATGGGAGGTTTCACCCGGGTGGGATTGGAGGACAATCTTTACCTGGAAAAAGGGGAGCTTGCCAAGAGCAGTGCCGAACAAGTCGAAAAGATAATCCGCATTGCCCGGGAACACGGCCTTGAGCCCGCAACTCCCGATGAAGCAAGGGAGATTTTGAAGCTGAAAGGCCCCCGAAGCATCAAGTTCTAAATAAAGGTTTTCAACCTGTGGAATCTTGCGAGGGCTGGAGGCTCATTTGCACCAATGCCCTACGACTCAACCAATAGCGACGTTGTTGATTTACCTAAAGACCCGGAAGGTCATTGC
>CAYPSZ010000028.1:0-1859 GCA_964413125.1 uncultured Desulfobacterales bacterium | reverse complement strand
AGGGTCTGTCTCAGTCGGCTGTTCTCCGGAAAAGGTGCTCTGAACCGATGTATCATCACCTGCCCGGGTTACGCCTTCCTGGCCGGCCACCCTGGCCGCTTCCACCCGAGCCGCTCCGATACCTTGCCACAGACATGCAGCCAAAAGGAAAAGACCGGGTAAAAGCAAGCCCACGAAGCTGTTTCTGTTCTTGAAACGATTATACATCATTCAAACCACCTGTTGTCACTGATCGCTCCCCGTTCTTCCTTCGACAAGCTGATGGAACCCGGGAGCTTCTCTCAATGCACCAAGGTCCTTATCCATCAGCGCCCATTCAAGGGCCTCAGGATCCAGTTCCACCGCATGGGTGAGCGCCGACAGCGCCTCATCCATTCGCCCGGTGAGGCTGTACAAACACGCCAGGTTATATTGCGAGTCCACATAGTCCGGCCTATGGCCGATCACATCCAGAAACGCTTTTTCGGCTGAGGAATAATCCTTGAGGGACAGTAACACCACACCGAGGTTGTTCTTCGCCTCCACCAAGGCAGGGCTGATGCTCAAGGCTTCCTCATACAGCGAACGCGCCTCTTGAAGCCTGCCTGTACGGTGCATCACCCGGCCCATTCGGAAAAGCTTGAGGCCTTCCTCCGGGTCCGCCTCCGCAGCCATAGAATGAACGGGTTCAGGCACAAGGCTTGTTCCATCGATGGACGCCTCCTTCCGGGGCACATTCGGTTTCCCGTGACCCCCCCGCCGGGGAGTTTCGGAATCCAACCATGAATAAAGCGCCGGGGCAAGACAAATCACTGCCGCCGTAACAGCGGCAGGCACCCAGAGCTTCACCCTTTTCCGATGCCGGCTGCCGGACGGGACCAAGGAATCGGTTGCTACTGATAGCCGTATTTCCCGTTCCCGTTCGGCCCTGCGTAAGGCATCATGAATCGAACTCATGGCAAATACCCGTCTTCAATCGGATTCATCATGTCGAGTAGGGCAAGGGTGCGAGGACCGACCAACCCGTCGGGCATGAGTCCCGTGTCCCTCTGAAAACTCCTGACTGCTTCCACGGTACCTGGATCGTATCGCCCGGTTATCTCGTTTTGATAACCAAGGCTGCGAAGAATCTTCTGCACCTCGGCGACTTTGGGGGAGGATGAACCGCCGGATAGCATGGGGATTTCCTTTTGGCCGGGCACGAACCAGGAAACAGCGCTGCTCCAATGCCGGAGCATGAACTCCCGATCAACCCGCCTCTGTTCACCGGCCGCATCCAGAACATCTGCGCCCGTTTCGTCCTGAGACAGTATTAGCAGATACATCTGCTTATCCGACTCCATGTTCGGCCGCCGGGCACTTAACCGAAAGGGCCTCCTGAATAGCAGTTGAAATTCAGGAGGGACCTGAAAACGGACCAGTCGCAACGCAACATCTTCGTGTTCACCGCGGACGCTTTCGTGAAAACCTAGAAGGGCCGAGGCACTCTGCGGCCCGTCCAGATAGAGATCAAAAGACGCGGGCTTTTCTCCGACCGGACCGTAAGAGTCATCCTCTAAGGTTTCCGATTCCAATGTGGGTGCCTCGACCTCCTCCGCAGGGGGTCTCAGCCCTGCATTCGCCTGAAGCGCCCCCGATTCGACCGCATCGGTAATGTCTTTATCCACAACAACCGGGGCCGAACCGTCCAACCCCGCCGAAAGGAACCCTGCAATTCCTCCCCGGCCTTGCCAGACGGCCCATGACATTGTCAACAGCAGGAATAAGAGCAATAAGGCCTGTTTAAGAAGGACACTCTTCACGCCCCCGGGGCGTTCAGCCGCCATTCCGCCCCTAAGGTCCTTGACTGCATCGAGGACCATAGCCCTTTTTATCGTATG
>CAYPSZ010000027.1:0-7571 GCA_964413125.1 uncultured Desulfobacterales bacterium | reverse complement strand
GAACTTGAATCCGGGCCGGTCGATGATTATGTCTCCAGGCAGCCTCCCAAATGGAATTTTCCCCAACCAGGGCCAGAGCAGGCCCACCACAGCCAGGGTGAGCCCGATTATGACGAGGGTCCTTTGCATTGTTACCGTCCTTAGCAGCCTCCTTTCAACAGGACTCTTTTTAATACGCATGAAAGATTATCACGACAACACCCGGTGGACAACTTCCATTGCAAAGCCCTATCTCACTCCGGCTTGACATTCAGCCCCCTCCTTGAAGTTTTTCCGGGCTCGCATTATGTTTACCGACTATCATTGAATTTTCGAATCCCGGAACCTTGTTCCGGTCCTCAGGCTTACTGTTTTGCCATAGGTGCCATAGGAATTGACGGTCCAAAAACGCATTTCAATTATTCGCTCACGGCTGCAAGAAGCCATGATCACGGACCAATGGGCGATCCGGAAAGGTCTCGGGTCCATTGCGCGCCAATCCGCCCGGAGCAAGCCATTAAACACATTGGAAAAAAAACTTGAAGCCCTGGAACGGCGCATGGAGTCATCCATCCAGAGGCGGAAGGCCAGGATTCAAGGTATTCCCGGCATTTTATATCCGGAGCATCTGCCCATTTTCGAAAAGCGCCGGGAAATAATTACCGCGATCCATGATAACAGCGTGGTCATAATATCCGGCGACACCGGATCAGGCAAGAGCACCCAGATCCCAAAGATGTGCCTGGAGGCGGGCCGGGGAATCGGAGGAAAGATCGGTTGCACCCAGCCCAGAAGGATCGCCGCCACAACAGTGGCCGAACGAATCGCCGAAGAAATGGGGGAAAAGGTCGGCAACCTGGTGGGATACAAAGTCAGGTTCTCCGACCGCACCGGCCCCGGAAACTATATCAAAATCCTGACCGACGGAATGCTCCTTGCCGAGACACAGCAGGACCGCTTTCTAAATGAGTACGATACCATCATCATAGATGAGGCTCACGAACGCAGCCTGAATATCGACTTCCTTTTGGGACTCCTCCGCATACTTCTCAAGCGACGAAAAGACCTCCATGTGGTGATAACCTCCGCAACCCTGGACACCGAGAAATTCGCAGGCGCGTTTGGAAACGCCCCGGTGATAGAAGTAAGCGGACGTCTGTATCCCGTTGAAGTTGAGTATGAGCCTGTGGATCCCGACCGCGAGGATGAGGGGGATGAGACATATGTAGACCTGGCCGTTCAGGCGGTGGAACATATTTCTTTGAAGCGCCGCCGTGGGGATATCCTGGTTTTCATGCCCACAGAGCAGGATATCCTCGAGACCTGCGAGCGCATTGAATCCAGATGCCTTCCTGACACAACCGTGCTTCCCCTCTTTGCAAGGCTGCCGGCCGCCCGGCAACGTTCTGTTTTCTCTCCCTTGAAGGGACGAAAGGTCGTTGTGGCCACCAACGTTGCCGAAACGTCCCTCACCATACCGGGTATCCGTTATGTTATAGACACGGGCCTTGCCCGGATTCCCAGGTATCACCCGTCCACACGGACCACCAGCCTGGCCGTGGCCCCTGTCTCCAGGAGCAGCGCCGACCAGCGCAAGGGCAGATGCGGGCGGGTAGGTAACGGTGTCTGCATTCGCCTCTACTCCCAAGAGAGCTACGAGTCCCGTCCGGAGTACACGGCGCCGGAGATACTACGTTCCAACCTTGCCGAAGTCATCCTGCGCATGCTCGGTTTGAGGCTGGGGGACATCGAGAGCTTTCCCTTTGTGGATCCGCCCAACCACAGAAGCGTGAAGGACGGTTTTGACCTGCTGACGGAGCTGGGCGCCATCACCAGGGGAAAAGGCGGGCCCGCGCTCACTCCCACGGGACGAAGGATGGCAAACCTACCTCTTGACCCCCGTATCTCCCGCATGATGCTGGAAGCTCTGGAGGAAGGATGCCCTAAAGAAGTGGCCGTGATCGCCGCGGCCTTGGGCATTCAGGACCCAAGAGAACGACCGCCGGACAAGGCGCGGGATGCAGACACTGTACACCGGCCTTTCAATGACAAAGAGAGCGACTTTCTGACTTTGCTCAACATCTGGAACCGCTATCACCGGAACTGGGAATCCCTCAAGACCCAGAACCGCATGCGCAAGTTCTGCCGGGATCATTTCCTCTCGTTTGTGCGAATGCGGGAGTGGCGTGACATCCACCAGCAGATAGTCACCATTCTTGAAGAAGCGGGCCCGGGCACTTTGGCCCCAATGGTCCCCCACAAAGAGAAAACAGCTTATGAGCAAATCCATCGCTCGATCCTCAGCGGCTTTCTTTCCAATATAGCGGTTCAGAAGGAAAAGAACATCTACCGGGCCACAAGGGGCAGGGACGTGATGATCTTTCCTGGCTCCACGCTCTTTAACAAGGGGGCCTCCTGGATAGTGGCCATGGAGATGATCAAGACCACCAGGCTGTTCGCAAGAACCGCCGCCCAAATCGATCCGAGATGGCTGGAAGCGCTGGGGGGAAGCCTTTGTAGGTCCAGCTTTCACAATCCCCATTGGGAAAAGTCCCGGGGCGAGGTGCGGGCTGTTGAGCAGGTAACCCTGTTCGGGCTCGTCATTGTGCCCGGGAGGTCGGCCCCTTACGCGGGTGTGGACCCGGAAGAGGCCCACCGTATATTTGTAAGAACGGCACTTCTCCGGGGTGAGGTTAAACAGCCCTTTCCTTTCCTAAACCATAACCTGGAACTGGCAAATAGATTCGCCGCCATGGAAGACCGAATCAGAAGGAGGGACATTCTGGTGAGCGAGGAGGCTATGGCGGCCTTTTACTCCGAGAAACTGCCCGGCGTCTGCGACATCCGCACACTTGAAAAGACGATTCGGAAAGCCGGCGGGGACCACTTCCTGCGGATGACCGAGGAGGATCTGATACGTTACCGCCCTGAAACATCAATGCTCTCGGCCTACCCTGAAGGCATCGAATCCGGTGACCGCGCGTTCAGCCTGAGCTACCGATTCTCTCCCGGTTCGGATGAAGACGGCGTCACCGTATCGGTCCCCTCAACCCTGACCTCCCTGCTTCCGCCTGAACGGCTTGAGTGGCTGGTTCCGGGGCTGTTTAGAGAAAAGGTCGCGGCGCTCATCAAGGGACTTCCCAAACGGTACCGAAAACAGCTTGTTCCGGTATCCGACACCGTGGAGGTTATAGCCTCGGAAATGGATCGAACGGATGAACCTCTTCGCACGGCCCTTGGGCGGTTCATCTATCGGCGCTTCGGCGTGGACATACCTGCATCCGCCTGGTCAGAGAAGAGCCTGCCTGACCATCTGCGCATGAGGGTTTCAATCACCGACCACCAGGGCCTTGAACTCCTGGCGGGCCGCGATCCCGGGCTCCTGTCAGGTGAGGGCCGGAACGATCCGGTCACTACCTCCGAAGCATGGGAAAAGGCCCGGGCCCAATGGGAACAGGACGGCATCACAAAATGGGATTTCGACGCTCTCCCGCAAGAAGTACTGATCCAAGCCAATCTGGCGGCATTTCCGGCCCTGGAGCCCCATGATGAGGGTGTTCGTTTAAGGCTTTTCCCGAGCGCTTTCGAGGCTGAACAGGTGCACCCCAAGGGCGTGGCCCGCCTTCTCGCCATAAGGCTTTCCCGTGACCTGAAATTTGCATCCAAAATCCTTCGGCTTCCTGAGGACATGAGGAACGCCGCGGCCTTTTTCGGAGGGGCAAGGGCTGTTGAAAAGAAACTCGTCGAGACGCTCATAAGGCTCGAGTTCCAGAAAGATGTGCGCACAGCCCACGACTTCGAGGCGCTCGCAAAACAGACCTCCAGGCGGCTGATTTCCTCTGCCGGCGATCTCCTGGGCAAAGTCATGGATGTCATTCAAAGCCATGAGCGCCTGCGCTCAGTTCTCCATCAAATCGAGATCTCCCAAACTGCGAACCCTTTAGCGGAGTCAGTCTCAAAATCCATAAGGACCGGAATCGCCGAACTGGTGCCGAGGGATTTTCTTGATCTCTGCTCCACCGAGCGGCTGGTCCACCTTCCCAGGTATCTGAAAGCCCTGGAAATCAGAGCTGAGCGAGGAGCCTTCGATCCCTTGAAGGACCGCAGGAAGGCCGAGGAAGTGGAGCGCTTTGAAAACCGGCTTCAACTGATCAGGGAGACGCTGCCTGTACATGCCACAAAAGAAAAAAGGGCGGCTGTGGAGGAGTTTGCCATGTGGATCGAGGAATACCGCGTATCGGTCTTTGCGCCGGAGCTGTCCACCGCAATCAGGGTGTCTTCAAAGAGGCTCAGGAAGAAGGCGGAGGAAATCGACCGCATGATTTAGGGGAAACCCACTGATCCGGTTGCGCTCAGGCCCCGCAAACCCTAGGGATTTCAGGTCAGCGGCTACTTGGAGATAAAGTGGAAGTACTCCTGGACAAACCTGCCGGACACGACGTTTGTCAAAGAGAAAAGCAGGGTTCCTTCCATAAGGGCCGAATTCAATTCCAGGAAAAGCCTCCTTGAAAGGTCATTGATTCCTTGATCAAGGAGCCGCCTCGAATATGGTACGGCTGCGTTCATGTCGTGGAGCCGGCAGGCAACAGGCCGGAACACAAAGACAATGCATTTCCCCTGAACACTCAACGGGCATTTATAATCTCGGACCTCGGAGGTCGGCGCCCGGCAATCTTCTCCTGCGATTTCCCCGTCCGGGGGAGATGAAACTTGGCTTCGCCCTGCTGAAGTTTCCCGGCAGGCAATTTTATGTGCCTGTATAGCTCTGTTTATTGCTTTAAGCCTGCCCTTACTTGATATCTTTTTATTTATATGATGGCTTAAATATGCTGCTTCAATCAGTTCAAGTTTAATTAAGAGGTGGCAACAAGCATCATTCTCCCTTCCGCATCGTGGAGGATCGGCATCACCCCCCGCAGCGGCCTTGAATCGAGCCTCGGCTTCCGCCACGAGGGCCTCATAGTCCTCGAAATACGGGGTCAAATTGACAAGGCGATTTCTTTCCAGAGATGGAGCTCTAATGGTCAGCCGGCTTTCTTTCCTCCCGAATCTTCTAAGGAATTGCCACTGATTAAAGCTTGTGGATTCTGTTCGGGTTTTCTTGAGTTGCTTTTTTGCAAGCTTCATGGTGAAACCACGACGCAGCAAATACGAGGTGACAAAAGTCCCGGTCCTTCCCATTCCGAGACGGCAGTGAACAAGGATTTTCTTTCCAAGGTAGATGGCTTCATCCAGCCATTGCAGGGCCTTTTCCACCTCCTCAAGAGGAGGGGCTTCATTGTCCTGAACAGGTATGTAATAGACTTCAAAGCCGAAGTCTTTCTGGATCTGGTGCAGATCGCAGAACTCTCCACAGAGATTTACAATGCCGTCTATGCCCTGATCGCGAATGACTCGCAGCTCACCGTAGGACATTGGGGCGTGGCCCACAGCCAGTTGATTGGTAATCCAGATCAAATTGTATTTTGACATTCTGCTCCTACAAAATAACCTCTATAATGATGTGGCCTGGGCGTCATCGTTCACCGGGGTGGAAACCTTTTTAAAAACGCTTCCATGTGGGCCTTCACGCCATCCATGTCCTCAAGCCTCTGGTCCAGAAGGCGTGAGAAACCCATGAGGAACCCGAGCATTTCGAGCTTGTCCAGGACTCCAGGGATAGAGATGCTGCGGCGTCTAACATCTATTGCATCGTCTTCCACACGGGTTTCAAAACCGTGCTCTCCAAGCACGTGGGAAAGAAAAAGGATTCGGAGTTGTCTTCGTTCAGGAACAGCGCCGCCTCCTTTAAATCGTAAAGAAATATAGTTTTGGTCGGTAAGAGAACTGAACAAAGAGTCCATAACCACAAAATGATATCCAAATCGAATATTTATATTCAAAGAGTCCTTGGATATTACTGCAAAACTGGCAAGCATCTTGGAATCGATGCTGATGACACCAGCACTGAGCCGGTCAAACTCCTGCCAGTCAAAGTGAAGCACATCCGAAGACCACACGATCTCAGGGTCACCGAGCCCTTTCCAAAGTGCTCTAAGCCCCGGGTTTTCCACTTCCTCCAGGGGCAGATCTTCCGTGCGTGCAAAACCCTTTGTCCTTGGTTCTTCCAAATCCAGCACATACATTGTGACCGGGATGTCACTGATGAGCTTCCTGGAGCCCCGCGCTCTTCGCATTCCCTTGGATCCAAGGGAGAACATCTCATGAACCGACTTCTCATGAACGTAGCGGACAATATCGTGGAGCGTTTTGCAATGTTCCGGAACAAAATCCGCACCCTGGGGGTCCAGAAGATTGAGGGAAGCACAACGATCTAGAATGAGGCCCAAACGACTTATCATCGGACTGTCCCCAGGAACCCTTTTCCGGTCACAAGCAGGCTCGGAAAGCCCATCAACCGCACCGGCGAATACTTTTGCGCTGTCCGCCACAACGGTAACCATATGGCCGGGTTTGAGAACCTGCGTGGCTATCCCGGTATTGACCAGGGTCGGCACACCCTGTTCCCGCGCAACAGAGGCGAAATGACCGGCCACAGCTCCGAGGTCGGTCACCACCGCACTGAGCCGATCCATAACCTGTGTATATCTGGGAGGCGTTGAGTGGGCAACGAGTACAGAGCCGTCTGGAATATCCTGCAGGTCTTTGCGTGAAGACACTATGAAGACATTCCCCTTGCCGATTCCTGAAACCGCTTTCTCACCCTGCGAGATAAGCACCTGATTGGAAACACCCGATAAGTCAATGTCGCATGAACCCTCCTTCTGTTTGTACACGACCAGTGGACGCGACTGCAAAATGAAAAGGCGCCCCTTACGATCCCTGCACCATTCCATATCCTGCGGACTTCCGAAATGCCTTTCCAGTTGATGAGCCCAGGATGCAAGCCGGCCCGCTTCAAGTTCATCAATGGGTGGAGCATCTTTCTCGGGGGTTTCCAGAGGAATGGTTTCAACGCTTCCTGCCCTGGTCAGCACGGTTTTGAAATCCCGTGCCCCCGGTTTTTTCATAATAATCTCCGGTCGGAGACCGCCCATGGACACTTGGAACTCGTCCGGCACCGTGTCGCCCCTGACGAGGAGCTCACCCAGCCCATGGATTGCGTAAACGGTGATTTTATCCTCTGATGCAAGAAATGGGCTCCGGGAATAAACAATGCCGCTGGAAACCGCGTCCACCATCTCCAAGGCCAGGACCGCCATGGGCGTTTCAAAATCCAGAAACCCGTTCTTAACGCGGTAGAAAATTGCGCCGGGAGTATATTTGCTAGCAATGACCTGCTTGTAAGATTCAATTAAACGGGAGGCATCAACACCTAAAAAGGTCTTGAATTGACCCGCAAATGAAGAGGTTGAGTCTTCCCTTAGGCCACTGCTTCTCATGGAACACCAAGTCCCGCCGAGTACGGTGGAGTAGGCTTTATGAACGGCATCTTCCAGAGCCGAAGGCATGGAGCCTTCCAGAAACAGAGGAACAAGGCGTGCCGATGTATCCTCCAGGGACATGGGTGAACCCACATCCAGGCCGGCCAAAGCCTTCTCGATTTTCGGTCCGAGATCATTCTCTTGACAGAAGGCGTTGAAAGCCCTGGA
>CAYPSZ010000026.1:0-7746 GCA_964413125.1 uncultured Desulfobacterales bacterium | reverse complement strand
TCCTGGCGAAAGTGTTCCATTATTTCCTTTTCCAGTGAAACCAAATCCTGTTCGGGAACACCCCGGCCGTACTCCAGGCGGATTCTCAACGGCGGCTCGACCACGGGTCCGGGATGGTCAAGCAATATTCGAAAGTGCCCGGTGACTCGAGGCTCGAATGAGAGAATCGCGGCCTTGATCGCCTCCGGGTAGACGTTGACGCCCTTGACGATCAGCATGTCGTCGGCCCTGCCTATGATGCGGAATATCTTTCCGGGCATGCCGCAGGAACAGGGCTTTGTCGAGATCTCAAGGATGTCCCCAAGCGCGTACCGCATGAATGGGCCGCCCTCCCAATCCAGAAAGGTGAAGACCATTTCACCCCTGGCGCCGTCTTTGAGCTCAATCGCCTCTTTGGACTCCGGATCCACCAGTTCAAGCAGGCAGTGGTCTTCACTGACGAAATGCATTCCGGTGTACTGCTGCTGCGGCTCGTCGCAGGAGATTCCGTGAAAGGCGTGTCCTCCTCCTGTGTGGTCGAACACCTTGGCGCCGAACCCATCCGAAAGGAGCTTTCGCACTTCGGGGTTCCCACCGCCGGGTTCTCCTGCGCAGAAAAACCATTTGAGTCCCAGTTCCCTTGCATCCATACCGTTGATTTCCGGACATTTTTCTATCATGTATTGCCCGAAGGAAGGCGTGGCGATAATGGCCACGGGGTCGGTCAAGCGGATGAAATCCAGCACCCTGCGGGTGCCGCCCTCGATTCCCACCGGTACCACGCAGGCGCCCATGTGCTGAATTCCCTCGGAAAGGGGGAGCCCGCCGGTGAACATGCTTAGCGAAAGCGCCTGAATCATGACATGGCCGGGCCTTATGCCGGCGCGCCAGTACTTTCGGGCATGCATCTCATTTACCACCCCTACATCGTGCTTTGTCAGGGTATACAGGGTGGGCGTTCCGGTCGTGCCGGAAGTGGAGTTTATTCTGACAATCCTGTCCCTGGGGGCGCAGGCCAGAAGCTCGAAAGGATTGCCGTAGCGCTCTATGGATTCCTCCTGGGCCCGCCGGTGCTCGTCTTTGGACATAACGGGAATACGGGCGAACTCCTCCAGGCTTCTGATATCTTCGGGCCTCGCACCCACATCATCAAACTTTTTCCTGTATATCGGGCTGTTCTCAAAATTATAAGCAACCTGCTTCTTCAACCGTTCCAGCTGCAGAGCGCGCAACTCCTCCTCCGAGAGGGTCTCGATACGTTCATTCCAAAGCCTGCGTTTCCGATCCTCCTCCATGTGCTCTTCCTCCCTGTCTCCGATCCGGGATCTTTCATTGCCTGGCAATTGGGAGCGGCTTTATGTCTCGCATATCTCCAACAGAAGCCCCCCGGTGCTTTCGGGTTCAAAAAAGGCCACCCGGCCTTGACTTCCGGGCCTTGGGAACCCGTCCATGACCCTGGCGCCCCTTGCAGCCCACGCCTCCAGGGCGGCCTCCATGTCCTCCACCTGTATGGATATGTGATTGTATCCCGGCGCCTCACCCATCACCATTTTTCCGAAGGCGTCGGAACCGGTAGTGTACTGAATCAGTTCGATACGGATGTTATCGGCCTCCAGGCTTGCAACCCGCATACCAACCTCAGGCATCTCCCTGACGCCTCCTCGCCCGGCCCCTGTGAGTTCCTCGAAAAGCCCGAGGCTTTGGTCCAGGTCCTTCACCACGATTCCTATATGTTCAACCATACATCCGGGCATCTTCACTTCCCCCTCAGCTTTCGAGTCGCTTCATGGTTTATCTCAAGGGTGGATTCTTTGATGACAACCCCATAGTCATGCTCTGCGGAATGCACTGATACCAGATCGTTTCGCACGTCCTCCAGAACCTTCTCCGCCGGGCGGTCGAAAGGGTTTCCGTATCCGCCGCCCCCACCGGCCTTCTCGTTGAAGACCGTGTGCGGGGGAATGTTGCGAATTATCTCCTTGGTCCTGGCCACCCTCACCGAGCCATCCGGGTATCTCAACTCCACACTATTTGCGCTCCCGGGCAGGCCTCCGAAGAAACCGAAGGCCCTTGCCTCTTCCTCGATACCGTCACCAAAAGCTATGCCGGTAACGTTTTCACCGTAGATCTCGAACTCGGTCTCAACACCCAGACCCCCGCGCCATTGTCCGGGGCCCGCGGAGTCCTTGAGGTACTCGTGCTTTACCAGCAGATGCGGATCGTGAATCTCGAACATCTCATAATCCTGGGCCAGAATGCCTCCGGCGCAGTTTATGAGGCCGATGTGATCATATCCGTCGGCCATCCAGGTGCCGCCGGAGCCTCCCTTCAAAGCCAGGAAGAGGATGTCCACGTAAGACCTTTTCTTTCGCGGGTCCCACCCGGTAACCGTGAAACCGAGGAACCTGTTCCAGCCGGCGGTGACGCGCCGCGGGAGGGCGCCCGACATGGCCTTGAAAATTGCGTCCGAGTTGGGGCCGGTAATGCTGTTTCCAAAAGTAGTTGCTGCAGGAAATCGCGCATTGAGGAACGATCCCTCCGGATTCACTATGTGTATGGGTCTCAGGATGCCGTCGTTGTGAGGGATATCAGGGTTGATCAGCATCAGGAAGGTCAGGAGTACCGCCGAGGCGGTCGCCGCATAAGGGGCGTTCACGAATCCCTCGGTCTGGGGAGAAGATCCGGTGAAATCAAAAGTTATTTCTTCGCCCTTGACCACCACATCCAGGTTAATGGTCATTTTGGAGCCTTCATGAATACCGTCGTAGTAGACTATGCTGTCACCGTGATAGGTCCCGTCAGGGATCTCTTTAATCTCCTTTCTCACCATTCTTTCAGTGACGTCGAACAGGTATTCAACATGATCCCTGAAGGTCTCCAGCCCGTAACGATCTATCAGTGCCTTAATCCCGCGCTCGCCCACCACACAACCGCCGATTTCCGCCTTGATGTCCTCCTCCACGATGTCGTAACGGATGTTGGCGAATATGAAATCCCACACGTCTTTTCGAAATCTTCCCGCTTCGTAGACCTTGACCGGTGTGATCCTCAGGGCTTCCTGCCATACCTCCCGGGCTTCGGGATTGTATCCGCCGGCCACGGCCCCCCCGATGTCGGCCTGGTGACCCTTGCAGGCTGCCCAGGCCACCAGTTCTTCTTCGTGGAAAATCGGCTTGATCGCTGCTACGTCGGCGTTCTGGTTGCCCCCTGTAAACACATCGTTGTGCAGAATAACGTCTCCAGGCCGGAGGTCTCCTCCGAAGTAATCGACTATGTACTCGCATGCAGGCTGTACTGCAAAGGCGAGCACCGGGATATATTCGGTCTGTTCCAGCATCCTTCCCTTTGCATCATACAGGCCGGTGACGAAGTCGCGAGCCTCGTTCAATATGGGGGACCGCGTAGTACGGAGAAGGGTCAACCCCATTTCTTCGGTAATGGACTTGAACCGACGCTGGAGGACCGAAGCCAGGATCTGGTCGATTTTAATACTCATCTTGTCCCTCTCTATGAGTCGGCGAACAGCATGTAGCTCCCGTAGGAATCGCACTCCAGTCGCCAACCTGGCGGCACGAAAACGGTGGTGTTAACCTGCTCGATGATAGCCGGCCCGGACAGCCGGTTTCCGTGTCCCATTCTGTTTCCATCGTACACTCGAACCGAGCGGTACTCTCCCTCAACCGGAAGAAACACGGGACGCTCCCCTTTGAGACACGCCGTCGGGTCCTCTCCTTGAAAGGGCTCTTCCCTGAAAAACGGCTTGTTGGTGATACCCAGTGCCGACAGACGGATATTTACCATCTCCACCCGCGTACCCTCCTCTTTGAGGTCGTAACCGTACAGCCGGTTGTGTTCTTTGTGAAACCCGTCCCGGATCCGCTCCAGGGACAGGGAGTGCAAATCTTCTGCCCCGGCCTCGATGTTGACTTCGTGGTACTGGCCGATATACCGCAGATCAAGGCTGAATCTGAAGCGCCGTCGTTCGGGAGGGATGTTCTCGCTCAAGAGCACCGCATCCCCTTCCTTTTCAAGTTCCGTGACCAGAAAACGGAAGCGTTGAGGATCCAGCATTTCTTCGGAAAAGCCTGTATGATAGCTCCTGACGAAGTCGTGCTTGAGGTCGGACAGCAGCATTCCCGCGGCGCAGAAAATGGAAGACTCCTTTGGTATAAGGATCCTGGGGATCTCGAGTTCGGCGGCTATAAGGGCGGCATGAACCGGGCCTGCACCACCTGCGCAGACGAGTAAAAAATCCCTTGGATCATATCCCCTCTGGACCGATATCTCCCTGATGGCCGAGGCCATATTCACATTCATGATGTGGTACATGCCGTGGGCCGCCTGAACAAGGTCCAGGCCCAGCGGTCCTGCAACCCTGTCCATGATCTCCCTCTCGGCGCCCCGCCTGTCCAGCTTCATCCTTCCTCCGGCGAAGTACTCCTCGCTCAGATAGCCCAGGACCAGATTTGCATCGCTGCAAGTGGGCTCGGTGCCCCCCAGGCCGTAGCAGACCGGCCCGGGGTGGGCGCCGGCGCTTCCGGGTCCCATCCTCAAAAGACCTCCGTCATCGATCCAGGCCACCGAACCGCCCCCCGCGCCGATGGTGTTGATCTCCATCATCGGAAGGGCCAGGGCGAATCGATTGACCTTCCCGTCCGTTGTTACGATAGGCTCCCCGTCCTTTATTAGCGCTGCATCAAAGCTCGTTCCGCCCATGTCAACGGTGATGAAGCTTCCATAGCCGTGGGGCCTGGTGTATGCTATTCCGGCCACCGGTGCCGCGGCGGGACCTGAAAGCAGAGTGCTCGCGGCGAGTTCGATAACGGCGCCGGGTGAAGTGACCCCGCCGTTTGATTGCATAATGAGCAGGATACCTTGAAACCGTTCGTCATGCAGCCGCCGGGTCAGGCGGGACAGGTAGCGCTTCAGAATAGGTCCTACCGCCGAGTTGAACGCTGTAGTGCTCACGCGGTCATAGAAACGCACCTGTGGAAGAATGTCGCTTGAAACGGAAAGATAGACCTCCGGAAGTTTTTCACGGACGCTTTGGGCCGCTGCCCTCTCGTGGACATTGCAGGCATAGGAGTGCATGAAGCAGATCGCCACAGCCTCCACCTGGTGTTTTCTGCACAAATCTACGGCGGCGTCTACATCAGCCGCGTCCATCTCACGAACAACACGGCCCGCATAGTCCGTGCGTTCATCAACAGGTATGCGAAGGAACCGGGGAACCACAGGCAGAGGAGGAAGATAGCGGTTGTTGTAAAGCTCCTCCCGGACCCCTCTTCGCATCTGAAGCGCGTCACGAAAACCCTTTGTCGTCAGAAGGGCGGTTCGAGCGGTATTTCCGGTAATCACGGCGTTCGTGGTAACGGTTGTCCCATGGACGATAATCTCCACGTCTTCCAGGAAGTCCTTTAATTCAAGGCCGAGGGCATCAGCCATCTCATTGAGTCCCCTGATCACGGCCACCGAAGGATCTTTCGGTGTGGAGAGCACCTTGAAGATCATGGGGGCGCCCTTCTCATCCATCAGAAGGAAGTCCGTGAAAGTCCCTCCAACGTCGATTCCGACCTTATATGCCATACAACCTCCTGCCGGTCCGCCCGGTGTGTTCAGCGCAGGAACCCCGGAAGAAACAGGGCGATCTGCGGGAAAATCATCACCAGCGCCATGACCGCCGCATCGCAGATGAGAAAAGGTATTCCCGCTTTATATATGTCACCCATGGTGGTGTCCTTGGGGGCCACACCCTTCATTACAAAGAGCAGCAGCCCGAAGGGGGGCGTAGTGTTCGCCATCTCCATGTTTATGAGCATGATCAGGGAAAACCAGAGCGTATTGAAATTGAGCGCCTTTACAATGGGTAGAAAAATAGGAATTGCGATCATTACCATGGACAGATTGTCCATGAAACAACCCAGAAACAGGAGCAAGACCTGCATACATATAAGGATAATTATGGGGGGAAGGTCCAGATCGTTAACCACGCTGATGAGCCCGGCGCTTGCCCCTGAAAAGGCCATGATCTGGCTGAAAGTCATGGAGCCCACGATTATTATGAACATCATGGTGGTGATTCGCACGGATCCGATAATGCTTTCCTTGAAAATCCTCCTGTCCATGCGGCCATAGGCATAGGCCAGAATGATTGTTCCCAAGGCCCCAAGGGCCGCGGCTTCCGACGGGGTAGCCACCCCGAGGAAGATCAGGCCTATGACGAGAAAGATGATCAGGCCCAGAGGAAGTACATGAACCGCCGTATTCTTGAGCCTGGCCTTCAAGGGTACGGGGTCCACGATATAGACAGGTGCCATGTGCGGCTGGAGCATGCAGCGAACCACCACATAGCCCCCGTAGAACAAAGCCATCAGCAGACCGGGAATGATACCGGCCACCAAGAGGCCGCCAACCGAGATCTGGTTTAATGCAGCAAGGAGAATGGCAAGGGCGCTCGGGGGAATGAGCATCGACAAACCCCCGCTTCCCATTATCGGGCCTATGGCCATGGTTTTGCTGTAACCCCTCTTCTCCATGTCCGGTACCAGCAGTGAGCCGAGGATGGCCGTAGTTGCCAGGGTGGACCCGCTCATGGTGGAGAAAAGGGCACCGCCCAGTATTGCAAGGAGGGAAAGCCTTCCCGGGATCCGGCCGATCCACTGATCCACAGCGTCAATGGCTCGAAAACCCAGCTTCGAGTGAAACATGACCTCGCCCATGAGGACGAAAAGGGGAACCGGAAGCAAACTGAACGAAGTGAGGCTCTCGGCCATGTTCAGGACGAGCTGGGTTATGCCCGGTTCGCCCCCCAGAAACATTATCGCCCCGATGAGGTTCACGAACAGAAAGGCCACAGCCACCGGAATGCCGGTGATCATCAGAACCACCATCATACCCAACAGAATGCTCAGGGCGAGCCACCACTCCATTACAGAACCGCCTCTTTGCCTTTTGCTTCGCCCGCCCCCCCTGCATGATGCCGGGCGCGCCTCAGGAACTGGACTGCAAACAGAAAGCATCCCAGGGGGATTATCGCTATAATCAGAAACTCGGGTATTTTAAGATACTTGATCGCCGGGACGCCTCTTCTGTAATAATCCAGGGTGATGAGGGCCCCATAGTAGGCGAGAACAAACAGCACCATGGAACCCATAATCGACGTGATTGTGTTGATCCGGGCCCTGGTACGGCGGCCTAGGCGATTCAGCAGGATGTCGATCCTGATATGACCTTCCTCCCGAAGCACGTAGGCCGCAGCCAGGAACGGGATATAGAGAAGTATGTACTCGCAGATCTGCAGAACCCACGGCAGCGGCATGTTGAAAAAGTAGCGGAGAATTACGTCGACGCACACGCTGACCATGGCGAACAACATAAGTCCTCCGGCAAGAAGGGCAGATGCCGAGACCAGTCGGTCGAACCCGTGGCCCAGGGTCTTGATAAACGAGTTCATGTCCTTATGTAACGCCTTACGGAGTAAGCATTTTCTTGAGTTTGGGACCCAGTTCGGGGCTCTGCTTGATCACCTCGTTCCAGCCTGCCTCATAGGCCAAGTTCACGTAGTAATCCGTGTCTTCAGGTGAGAATGATATTACTTGCATGCCTTTTTGCTGCATTTCTTGATACTCTTTTTCAGCCAGATCAGCCATGACCTTGGTGTAGTTTTTCTCGTTGTCTATCATGCACTCCATAATCAGTTCCTGGAGATGTTTTGGAATGCCTTCCCAGGTCTTCAGGTTAATGAGGGCCTCGATGTTCATCTCATAT
>CAYPSZ010000025.1:0-3926 GCA_964413125.1 uncultured Desulfobacterales bacterium | reverse complement strand
TCAATCCCGCGCATATTACGGAAGAGGCAGCCAACCTGCGGAAGGTGGAGATCGATCACTTTTACTCACAGATTAGTTGTAGTGTGCTGATCCTGCGTGCCGCAAAGGGGCTGGTGAGCCAGGCGGATCTGCTCCTGCCGGAGCCCGTGATTGAAAAAATGGTGCGGGAGATTCGTGGTGCGCGCAGAGTTGATATTGCCGACGTCAATCATTATGGAATCGTCTTCCAACCCAATGAACTGAGGGATCGAGCCATCAAGGCATTCTTGGAAGAGGATCCCACCGAAGGAGTTTAACCAGCGGGATAGGAATTCGCCTGCAATAGGGAAAGCCTGTTGGAACTCCGGCTTTCCGTATTGCGGGCCTATGTCGTAGTTCTTGTCTTACCTGCCATCCGATGGACCGTCCTGTAGTGAAGGACGCTGTCATAGCTGTACAAGCCCAGCGCCAACCAGATGACCACGAAGGCAAGGGCCTTGGCCGTTGAAAAGGGCTCATGGTAAATGAAAACAGCCAGAACAAACGTGCAACTCGGTGCGATGTATTGCAGAAAACCAATGGTGGCCAGATGCAGGCGGCGGGCCCCAAGATTAAACAGTAAGAGCGGAACGGCCGTAGCCAGGGCGGTTCCCATCAGCAAGAGATCGATGTGTCCGCTCACCCTTAAGAAAGCTCCGCCGGCATGCCCGTCCAGCCACCACAGATAAATGACCGCCGGGATGAACATGAGCAGGGTTTCAATCGCCAATCCTTCCAGGGCCTCCACAGGGGCGGTCTTTCGAATCAGGGCATAGAACCCGAAGCTGATGGCCAAAGTTAATGAGACCCACGGAAAGTCACCCAGGTTTAACGTCAGGTAGAGCACCGACGCGGCGGCTGACAGGACTGCGGCCCATTGCAGGCGCCGCAATTGCTCGTGAAGGATCAACGCGCCAAGGATGACATTGACCAGCGGACAAATGAAATAGCCCAGGCTGGCATCAAGAATCCGGTCGTTGTTGATCGCCCATATGAACAAGAACCAATTGAGCCCTACAATAAGGGTCGTGCCCAACAGGATCCCCATGGTATGCAGGTTTTTCAAGGCCATAAGAAAGTTGTGGGTGCGCCTGAAAACACATACCAGAATCAGCAGCAGGGCGAACGACCAGATCATGCGATGCATAAGGATCTCAAAAGGAGGGACCTCTTGCAACGTCTTGAAATATATGGGGGTAAATCCCCAGATCAGGTATGCGCTAACGGCGCTGATCAACCCGCCGACGGATTTATCCACCAAGGCCTCTTGTTTCATTCCGACTTGAACCTGTTACGGGGACAATCATTACGCATGGAGCACCACGAGGCAGCGGGTTTTTCCGTTTCGGAGGCGCCTTGAAATCCTTGTTCCTCAAGGCCCCACTGGAAGAGGTGTGACCATGTTTCCTCTGGGTCCGGTTTTCATAGCGCGAAACCAGAGTGATGCAAGCAAGCCCCTTGACACCAAGCGCCGATTGGTGGCAGCCTACAGAAAAAACTCCGGAGGCGAAGGAACTATGTTTAAGAAAATCATAATTGGGACTTTATTAACTATTATAGTTCTTTTAGGTGGCGCCGCTGGATTTTCTTATTATATCATAAACCGATCTATTCCTAATTATGATGAGCATATTACTCTAAAAGGATTAACTGAAGATGTCATTGTGTATCGTGATAACCATGCCATACCTCATATATATGCCAAGAACGAGTCTGATCTTTATCGTGCAATAGGATACTGTATGGCTCAAGACCGCCTTTTTCAGATGGATATGATAAGGCGCCTCACATCCGGAAGATTGTCGGAGATTATAGGTGAAAAGGCGACCGACCTGGATCATCTCATGCGATTACTCAATATAAGCGCAAAGTCACAGAAAACTTATAAAAACACTGACAAGAGAATAACTCGGACTTTAGATGCCTTTTCTGACGGCGTCAATCAATTCGTCGAGAAGAACAAGAACCGCCTTCCCATTGAGTTCACTATTCTAGGTTACAAGCCCGAGAAGTGGCTTCCTGAGCATGTTTTCAACGTGATAGGTTACTTCTCATTTGATCTGTCCACAGCCTGGGACACGGAGATCTTTTTTCACAAGGTCCACCAAAGGGTAGGGTCAGAGAAGCTGAAGGAGATCATTCCGGACATAGCGGCTGAAACAGAGAGCATATTCCCGCAATTCGAGGGAGACCTAACAGAACTGGACCTCAAAGGCGCGCTGGCCTCCGCCTGCAGGCTGATCGAGGAAATGGGACTGACCATGTTTCACGGCAGCAACAACTGGGCTGTGGCCGGGGAAAAGACGTCCACGGGAAAACCTCTCTTTGCCAACGACATGCATTTGGGTCTGAATATTCCTGGAATCTGGTATCAGATGCACCATGTTGTTGAAGGTCGATTCGACGTCACCGGAGTGGCGGCCCCGGGGCAGCCATTCATCGTTGCGGGTCACAATGAACATATCGCCTGGGGATTCACTAATGTCATGCTTGACGATATGGATTTCTATCTGGAAAGAATCAACCCTGACAATCGTGACGAATATGAGTTCAACGGCGAATGGAGAAAAATGAAAGTAACCCGGGAGATGATCAAGTTGAAGGGAGGCGGGGAAATAGAGAAGGCGATCCGCTACACCCACCGCGGGCCGGTGATATCGGAAATCAAGGGAATAGCCGACCAGGTCATATCAATGCGCTGGGTAGGCAATGAGGAAAGTAATGAGGCCCGGTCCCTTTATCTGCTGAATCGTGCCCGGAACTGGGATGACTTTAAGAACGCCATGCGGACATTCAGGTCCGTCAGCCAGAACACGGCTTACGCCGACACGGAAGGAAATATCGGAATCTACTGCACGGCCGGGATACCCGTAAGGGAAAAAGGGGACGGAATCTCCGTCATGCCCGGATGGACCGATGAATATGACTGGAAGGGACTCGTCCCCTTCGAAGAGCAGCCTCACATTTTTAACCCTGAAAAGAATTATATCTCTTCTGCGAACAACAAAACCGTAGGTAATGACTATCCGCACTACATAAGCGTTTGGTATGCACCCGATTATCGTTTTAGAAGAATCAATGAAATGCTGGAGGGAAAAAAAAGCATAACGATAGATGATATGAAGAGCATGCAAGCCGATTTCAAATCAAAACTCGTGGAAGACCTCTTGGGCGATCTGGTTGACAGCCTGGGCAAGGCCACCGGCCTCAGTAATCTGGAAGCCGAATGCCTCCATATCCTCAGATCATGGGACGGAATAATGGACAAGGGCAAGGCAGCTCCCGCCATTTTCGATGCGTTCTATGTGAAGTTTGCAGAAAACCTCTTTGGAGATGAGTTGGGCGACGACCTTTTGAAGGAATTCATGTCCAAGACCTACATTGTGAACCACGCGATAAAGCAATTGTGGAAAGATAGATCTTCCGATTGGTTTGATGATGTAAAAACCACGGGAAGAAGGGAGGGGTTCGATGATATCGTGCTGGCGGGTTTCAGGGGTGCGATCAAATGGCTCAGTGAGGAGTCTGGGGCGGACCCTTCCGACTGGAAGTGGGGAGATATGCATCAGCTCGTTTTAGAGCACCCCCTGGGATCGGTGGATATACTCGATAAGATACTCAAGTTGAACCGGGGCCCCTATCCTGTCAGCGGGTCATACTACACGGTCTTGCCCGTACCAGTACAAGATGTCAAAGCCCTTCAAGGTTAATCACGGCGCATCCCATCGGCATATATACTCCCTTGCCGACTGGGATGAATCTCTCTCCGTGATTCCCACCGGCACGTCCGGAGTACCGGCCGGCAAGTATTACTGCGACCAGACGGAACTCTATATCAACAACCAGTACCATCCGGATTATCAAAGTCGTGAACTCGTCGAAAAGCACGCCCGGTATGTGTCTCGCTT
>CAYPSZ010000024.1:0-2087 GCA_964413125.1 uncultured Desulfobacterales bacterium | reverse complement strand
TTGCGCCCATTTTACTAAGGGCGATAATGTTGGACCTGGCCACGCGACTATGGGCTATATCGCCTATGATGGCCACCTCCAGCCCTTTTATTCGCCCCTGTCTCTCCCGAATGGTATACAGGTCGAGCAGGGCCTGGGTGGGGTGCTCGTTGATGCCGTCGCCGGCATTGATCACTGAAGCGGTCACCTCCCTTGCCAGCAGATGAGGGGCCCCTGTTGCTGAATGACGTATGACAATGAGATCCGGATTCATTGCCTGAAGGTTTCTGGCCGTGTCAATCAAGGTCTCGCCTTTTACGAGACTGCTTCCCGATGCGGTCAGGCTCAGGGTATCGGCGCTGAGTCGTTTGGCCGCCATCTCGAAGGAAGTCCGGGTCCTTGTGCTGGGTTCATAGAAGAAATGTATGACGCTCTTGCCACGCAGGGTCGGGACTTTCTTGATCTCCCGCAAGGAGATCTCCTTTAGGGAGTCCGCTGTGTCCAGGATGATTTCGATATCCCCGGCCGACAGGGCGCCCATGCTCAGCAGGTCCTTATGATTGAATTTGCTCACGCCGATTCTCCGGATAAAAAAAACCTCCTTGCCTACAAGTAGACAAGGAGGTTTTCCTTATGGTGAAGGATGATTCAGCCATTTCCATCGGGTGAATCTCGAGGCCCATACGGCCTCCTGATCAGGAAGTCTCCGGGGCCGTGGCGGCCTGGGACTCTTTCCCGGCCTGGTCGGCAGAGGCGGTCTTATCCTTTTTCCCGCCGCTTTTCTTCTTCTTCCCTTCTTCCGGTATATGGAGAAGCTGGATGATGGAAACGGGGGCCCCGTCTCCCTTGCGAACGCCCTTCTTGACGATTCGAACGTACCCGCCCTGGCGGTCCACATATCTATCCTTGATGTCTCCGAAAAGCCGGTGGGTTATGGTTTTTTCCCGGATGAAGGAAAGGGCCTGCCTCCTGGCGTGCAGATCACCACGCTTGGCCAGTGTTATCATCTTCTCGGCCACGGGCCTGAGCTGTTTGGCCTTGGCGTGGGTGGTCTCAATCTGTCCGTGTTTGAAAAGGGACGTGACCATATTCCTGAGAATGGCCTTTCTGTGGCTCGAACTGCTTCCCAATCGTTTTCGTGCTTTCTGATGCCTCATTGATCCGAATCCTCTTCTTCTTCTTCTGCTGCTTCGTCGTCGTCGTAGTCCATGCTCTCATCAGGCAGCTCAGGTTTGCCGTCGGCCGGAAAGTTATCGAGCTTCATTCCAAGGGAAAGGCCCATATCAGCCAGAATCTCCTTGATCTCGTTCAGGGATTTCCGGCCGAAGTTCTTTGTCTTGAGCATCTCGTTCTCGCTCTTCTGGACCAGCTCGCCGATCAGATTTATATCCGCATTCTTCAAGCAATTGGCCGAGCGTACGGACAACTCCAGCTCGGAGACTGAACGAAAAAGATGCTCGTTCAACCGCTCCTCCATCTCTTCTTCCACATCTTCGTCCGGCTCGGGCTCCTCCTCGAAATTGATAAGAGGCGCCATCTGCTCCTTAAGAATCTTGGCTGCAAATGCCACCGCATCTTCAGGGAGTACGCTGCCGTCGGTCCAGATCTCCAGCGTCAGTTTGTCATAATCCGTAATCTGGCCTACGCGGGCATTGGATATGACGTAGTTGACCCTTTCTATGGGAGAGAATACGGCATCTATGGGCATGATACCGATTTTATCGTCTTTTGTCTTGTTTCTTTCCGCCGGAACATAACCTTTGCCCATCCGAACGGTCATTTCCATGTTGAGCCTGCCCTCTTTATTAAGGGTGGCTATATGCTGCTCGGGGTTGAGGATCTTAACGGAGCCGTCGGTCTCGATGTCCTTGGCCCTTACAACGCCTTCTCCATTTGCAGACAACCTGATTACCGCCTCGTCAACGTCTACCAGCTTGAGTTTGATCTCTTTCAGGTTCAAAATGATGTCCGTGACGTCTTCCAGGACCCCCGGAGCAGTTGTAAACTCGTGTGCCACACCTTCGATCTTGACCGAAGTAATGGCCGCGCCCTGAAGGGAAGACAGCAGGATTCGTCTCAGCGAGTTTCCGATGGTGATTCCAAAGCCC
>CAYPSZ010000023.1:0-5087 GCA_964413125.1 uncultured Desulfobacterales bacterium | reverse complement strand
TGCGGACTACTACACCCGACAATACGAAGACGCCCGCGCCTCGGGCATGGACCCCCTGGTCCACTACCTCACATACGGCATCAAGGAAGGCAGGCGCGCAAGACCCCCCCGGGTGGACACCTGGTGGGCCCATATAACCCCTGACAGCTTCGACACCTCCCTGCCGGACACCACCCCATCGGACACAGGCCGGGTCTTTGAGGCCCTAGAGCGCATAAAGGAAACACCCTTCCCCCCGGCCGTGATCATCCCGGTGTGCGACGCGCCCCCGCAACTCGAGCAATGCCTGGAATCCGTTGCAGCGCACACCCCGGAGGACATCAGGGTCATCCTGGTGGATGACGCAACCACCGATCCCAAAACCAAGGAAATCCTGGATAACTACAACAAGAGAAAATCATTCTCAGTCTTCAAAAACGACCAGAGCACAGGCTACGCAGCAGCAATCAACCGCGGCATGGAGATCGCGGGCAGCGCCGACGTGATTCTCCTGGACCCCGCCTCCAGGGTCACACCCTCCTGGCTGCGTAACCTGCAACTGGCCGCATACTCAGGCGACAAAACAGGGATTGCCACGCCCCTTTCAACCAACACCGTTCCGGCCGGACTCACCTTGGACCAATATGCCAGAGCCGTGACCCAGACATCCCAAAGAAGCTATCCCCAACTTGTTCCCGAAGGCAATGCCTCGTGCACGTACATCCGCCGGGACTGTCTGGATGAGACGGGCGACTTTGACACCGCCCCCCGATTCCACACCAGGGCCGCCGGCCTGGGCTGGAAACACGTGGTGGACGATTCCACCCTGATCCATCATGCAACAACCGCCAAGCCAGGGGAAAACACCGGTGGGAGCGCCGTCAACGGAACCCTCCTCAAACTCATTCAAGCCCGGCCTTCCGAGGTGAAAAAACGTGTTCTTTTCGTATCCACAATCGGCGCTAACTTGACTCAAAGCAACCAGGAGTTGATGGATTCGGTCGCCAATGATATAGAGGCATTTATCCTGCGCTGCAATGCATACGAACTTACTTTGCTTTATTATTCCAATCATACGTTCACTCAACTCGAGAGGCACGAACTTACCGAGCCCATCAAGCCCTTTCCCCATCGCAGCATGGAATACGACCGTATAGCGGCTGACTTGCTGGTCCGTTACGGCTTCGAAATCATCCATATCAGGCACATAGCCCTTCACAGCCTGGGCCTGATAGACGTAGCCGGGGAACTCCACTTGCCTGTGGTGTTTTCGTTCAACGACTTTTACACCATCTGCCCCACCACCAAACTGCTGGATGACAAAAATATACACTGCAAGGGCGTTTGCACCCAGGGCAATGGAAAATGCATGCATGAGTTCTGGCCTCAGGAGGATTTCCCCCATCTCAAGCACTCAGCAGTGCACGAATGGCGAAAGCAGATGGACGCGGCCCTTCAAAAGTGCGACACCCTGATCACCTCCTCCCAAAGGGCCAAGGACCTCCTGCTGTCGTCATTTCCGGGCCTGTCCGCCAAGCCTTTTCATGTGGTCCCTCACGGCCGTGACTTTGGAGAGTTCCACAACCTGGCCGAACCAGTGGAAGAAGGCCGGCCCATAAGACTCCTTGTTACGGGCGACATCGACATCTCCAGAGGGAGCGGAATAATCGCCGGGCTGGCTTCCCCGGAACGCGACATGGGCCTTCAAGTTCACATTATAGGTTCAATTTCCGAAGACATTCAATTAAGCAAGGAAGTGATCTTCCACGGCCCTTATTCCCTTGATTCCTTTACTGAAAAAGTCAGGGAGATCAAACCTCACCTGGGCGGTGTATTCACCCTCCGGCCTGAAACCCACTGCCGCGCCCTCACCGAACTCTGGTCCTGTGGCATACCGGTTATCTCCTTTGATGTCGGTGCAGTGGGTGAGAGCCTCGGCCGCACCTCTGCCGGATGGCTGGTGGAAAAACCCACACCAGAGGCCGTGATAGAGGTTATCAACCGGATGAGAAAAAACCCGACCCTCCAACAAACAGCAATCAAGAACGTCCTTTCCTGGCAGTCCGGACCTGCTCGCGAGACCGACTCGGCCCACATGGGCCAAGCATACGGCGAAATTTACAGGCAATTGCGCCCACGCATACCTAGTCATATAAGCTCTGCTAGTAGGCGCTCACAATCAAAGGGTCACTCAATTGTCATTTTCTGGAAGCAGAACGACACTTCCATCTACGGCAGACGCCATGATATGATAATCAAGTACCTTGCTGCCAGGCCGGATATCAATAAGGTGCTTGTTTTTGACGCGCCTATTACCAAGAAAACGCTTTCCGAATTCGGCCAAGATTGTTCTCTTACTCAGTATCGCCTGGTTTATGATAGGATCAGCCAAAAAGTCATGGGCCTGCAGGACACAGACAAATCAATCTTTCGGGTTTTTATCCATGATGAAACGAACACTGATGAATTTACCGAGTCTTACTTAAATTTCATTCAAGACGCCCTTTCAGAAGCAGAGATCAAACCTAAGCACGCGATTTTCTGGTTTTATCCGCATAATGATGCGGCCCCTGCCATCATCGATCATTTTGTGCCCGCCTGCGTGGTCACCGATATTGTAGACGACCATAGGGCCTGGCCCGGAGTCAATGAAACCAAGAAGAAGAAAATAACTGAGAATTATCAACAGCTCCTGTCGCGTTCTAATTTCGCCTTTTGCAACTGCGCACCGGTGCAGGAGGCTATGAAACAGTACTTCCCCGACATTCGGCTTGTTCCCAACGCTTGCGATACCCCTCCCCCGGCCCTCAAACCCTCAAATATCACCCCTCTTTTTGAGGAGTTGTCCAAGAAGAAACGCCCCATAATAGGGTTTTCAGGTAACCTCGAAAAAAAGATCGACATGCCGTTGTTGGAAAGGCTGGCGGCCGCATTTCCGGATGCTGATATTGTGCTCATGGGTTCCACACATGCTAATCCGGATATTCTAAGCCTAAACGAGCACCCAAACGTCCACTTTCCCGGAGTAATCCCTTACGAGCAGGCCGGAACCTGGATATCCCTTTTTGATGTTGGCATCATGCCTCATGCCAAAATGGATTTGACTCGATATATGAATCCTCTTAAGCTTTATCACTATCTTTCTTTGCATATACCGGTGGTATCTACTGACGTTCTCAATGTTGATATTTCTTCTGGCATGGTCTTTACGGCCAAGTCCCATGATGAATTCATCGATAGAATACAATTCATCCTGGACAAAAAAGTGGAGCTACCGGAGATAGCTTCTTGGCTCCGGCTAAACTCATGGGCTGCAAGACTCAAACCTCACATCGATGAGATAATTGATTTTACTAGCGAAAAAGAAAGGCCAGGGCAGGCACGGTCCCCCGCTCAAAAGCACCGCCAAGCGGCGCCCATTACTGAGCTTTATCAAGATGAGCAAGCCGCCCGGGGTGTCTCCCTTGTCGTTCTGACCTTGAGCAACCCTGCCCTGTTGAAACGCTGTCTTTCAAGTTTCTTTACAGTCAACACCTTCTCGCCCGTGGAACTGATCACGCTCGAGCGGGAAGACCCGGACGGCATGGCAGAGGTACTGGCGGACTTTATCGATAAAATAGCCTTGCGGCGCATTGTTGACGAAACCGGCTGCTCCCTAAGCGACCTGCGCCGGGAAGCAGCCGAGGTAGCCAACTACCCCTATCTGCTTTTCGTGCGGAACGATACTGAGTTCAACGCCGATATCCTTTCCGCGGCCGTCTCCCGCCTGCGCGCCGACACCACCATCGCCACGCTCGGGACAACCGAGCCCACGCTTATTTCGCCCCTGGCGGCAGAACAACCACAACACCCATACCCAGCCAACCAAACGATGGTTCTGGGGCGGAAAGGCGATTTTGTAGAAGACAACTGGTTCACGGAAGATCAAAATCTCTCGACCACGGCCCATTAGTTTGACGAACGGGTTTTTGAGGTTGAAAGGAATGATTCTACGTGCTAGCCATGCCTGTACCTGATTGACACACCTCCAAGTAAAAGTGCTGGTTCTCCTGATGCAAGGAGTCATGCTTTAATTATGAAACCAAGGATAAAGAAATGTCATTCTTTGAAAACAAATCAGTATTGGTGACGGGTTGCTGTGGAACGGTAGGCAACGAGCTTGTTCGCCAGCTTCTCGAACAGTACTCCGTGGGCGAGCTTATCGGCCTGGATAACAATGAGTCTGAACTGTTTTTTTCAGAACAGGCCTATCTCAAATATCCAGGAGCCGGGTTCTTTCTGGCAGACGTTCGTGACAAGGACAAGCTGGTCAGGAAGTTTGATGGCGTAGATATCGTGTTCCACGCGGCTGCCTTCAAACACGTTATACTCTGTGAGAGATCCCCTTTCGAGGCGGTACAGACCAATATCCTCGGGGTACGAAATGTCATTGATGCGGCCTGCGAAAAGAATGTGGAGAAAGTCGTTTTTACCAGCTCAGACAAGGCGGTCAACCCCACCAATGTAATGGGCACATCCAAGTTGATGGGTGAGAGGCTCATGACCGCGGCCAACAGCACTCTCAAAGGCAAGGGGCCTGTTTTTGCCTCAACCAGATTCGGCAATGTTCTTGGCTCCAGGGGTTCGGTAATCCCTATTTTTCGCGAACAGATCAAGAGGGGTGGTCCCATCACCTTGACCGATTCGGAAATGACCAGATTCATCATGAGCATCAAACAGGCCACCAGGCTGGTTATAGACTCAGCGACGCTGGCCAGGGGCGGCGAGGTGTTTGTAACCAAGATGCCGGTAGTACGCATCCAGGATCTGGCAGAGGTCATGATTCACGAGTTGGCCCCAAGATATGGCCACCGCCCCGAAGATATCAAGATTGAGGTTATAGGCAGCAAGGCCGGTGAAAAACTGTATGAAGAACTAATGAGCGAAGAGGAGACCAGGCGGACCTATGAGCTGGACCTCTACTTTTCAGTTCTGCCCGCTTTCAGGTGCCTTTATAGAAGTATTGAATATGATTACCCGGGCATTGTTACCACAACTGTCACCAACCCATATAACTCAGCCAATGAACGCCCCCTTACTCAAAGGGAATTAAGAGATTTCCTCAATCA
>CAYPSZ010000022.1:0-8303 GCA_964413125.1 uncultured Desulfobacterales bacterium | reverse complement strand
CAACCGCCAGTATAGCCGTGGCAAAGAACGGCGCCAGGATAAGGGCGAAATTGGGAGCCAGTTCATGAATGCCCATGGCTTTTCCCCAGTCCTGCGATCGAACAAGAACACTGATAAGAGCAATGCCTGAAGGCACGTACAGCCCGCTGGTGATCCCCAGAAGGAAAAAGCCGAGGAAAAGCGCCCAGAGCGACCCCATAAGCCCGACCATGGACATGGCTCCGGCAGCGCCTAACAATGATAGAACAATGCAGAGTTTATAGCCGAACCTGGCCGTCAGAAAAGCCGCCGCGAGCTGGCTCAGGAAGAAACCCGTGCCCATGAAGAGGATGAAAAGACCTGCCACCGAGTGACTTATCGCCAGTTCCTTTTGCATGGCGGGAAGCATTGGACCCGCCAGTTGCCTTGCGATAAAATGAATAAAGAAGATCAGGGTCAAGAAAAGGACCGGGTGTAATTCTTTGACAAGGCGGTCTCCGGCCTGGGCCGGCCCGGAAGTTGTTTCCGATGCCATTTCTCCTTTTGGGCCTTTCCCTTTTAAGATGTGTCCGATCTTGCTGTTCAATTTGCCTTCCTTTTAAGACCGCCCGCCGTTTTGGTCGGCCCGATGGAGGCGGTCAAGGATCTGCCTGCGCAGATTATCCATGGTGCTCTGCTCCAGCCATCCGTCCCTCCTTCGGACCGACTCGAAATGGTTATCAAGAGAGGAATAATTGCCTTTAACATGGAATATTCCATATGGGCTAGGATATCTTGAAGCTTGGGGTTGTGTCAATCGGCCCCATGAGCGTTTAAAGGGGTGAATACTGGTATTGGAAATGGCGGATTTGAGAGTTGGAATGCCATGGGCCTGGGTCAATACTCAAAATATCCTGCAAATCAGGAATCAAATCCCGATCTGCAGTAAGCCTACATGCGAATTTCGCGGAGGAAAAGAGATAGTTTGCATTAAGATGGTAATATAGTTGAAAACGCTAATTGATAAGATTGGCCGGCCCGAGAATAAGGCCTGGAAATTTGATACAAATGAATAGGCCGAATAATATTATGAATAGATAAGGCATAATGCTTTGATAAATATCTGCAGTTGTTAATCTATCCTCTGCTATCCCTTTCATATAAAAGAGAGCATAACCAAAAGGCGGCGTCAAAAAAGAAGTCTGTAGGCAAACGGCAATACATACTACAAACCACAATGGATCAAATCCCAATTCCGTTGCAATGGGGAGAAATATGGGAAAAGTGATATAAACAATGCCTATCCAGTCAATGAAAATACCAAGAACGAAAACAACAAACATCATAGCCGCGAAGACGCCCCATTTGCCAAGACCCATCCCCATGATAAAAGATGACAGCACTTTTCCGCCGCCTATTCCCATGAATACGCCGGTGAAACATGTGGCGCCCACAAGAATGATCATGACCATGGAAACGGTCTTGGCGGTTGACAAGGTGGTCTCCTTGAGCATTTTCCAACTGAATCGCCCGTAAAGAATCGTCAAGATCAGCGAAAGGAAAGCCCCCAGCGCAGATGCTTCCGTGGGAGTTGCTATACCGGTGAATATGGACCCCAGTACGCCGGCAATGAGCAAGAGTGGCGGCACAAAGGAGACAAGGGCCATCTTGAGTCTCTTCTTTACCGGCACAAGCTGTCTTTCCTCTTGAGACAGCGGAGGACCCAATTCAGGACGAAATCCACAAAGTATAAGAATATACAGGAGATATAATACGGCTAGAACAAGCCCCGGCATTACGCTCCCCACAAAAAGTTTGCCCACGGAAAGGCCTGACATGTCTGCCATGATAATGAGCATGATGCTGGGAGGGATAAGGATGCCCAGGGACCCTCCCGCACAGATCAACCCTGCCGACATTCGCTTATCGTACCCGTATTTCAACATTAATGGGAAAGCAAGCAGGCCCATGGATACAACCGATGCGCCGATTACGCCTGCGCAGGCGGCAAAGACCGTGCAGACCACCACCACGGTCATTGCAAGACCACCGCGCAGAGGCCCGAGAAGATAACGCAGAGAGCCGAAAAGACCTTCGGCAACACCTGACTGCATCAATAGATTAGCCATGAGGATAAACATGGGAACAGCTACGAGGATAAAATTATCCAGCAGCCCGATAATACGGTTGCCAAAAATGATAAAACTCAGTGGACCCCACGAAAAATATCCGAAAATAACAGCCAGCCCGCCCAAGACGAATGCCAGTGGATGACCGAGCAAGAGGCCGATAATCAGGCCTGCAAACATTAGGAAAGTCACTATAACCGGATCCATCTCAATCATGGGATGTCTCCTTGCTGCCCAAAGAGATCAGACACTTCATGAATTCGGAAATCCCTTGAATAATCAACAGGAGGGCGGTGACCGGAGTAATGGTCTTTATGATGGGATAAATTAGGGGCAGACCTATTGCCGTACGTTCTTTATAGCTCCATGATGAAATGGATGATTTCGTACCTATGTACAAAAGAACGATAGCAAATGGAAAGAAGAAGATCACATAGGTGACAATTCGCAAAACATTCTGGGTCTTGGGCGAAAGGGTTATGGAAAAAATATCAACCGCCACATGCCCCTGGTGGCGAAGCGTATAGCCTGCCAGAAGCATAAAATGCACTGCATAAAAAACATTGATTATATCGTAAGACCATATATGGGGTGCATTGAAAAGCCGCCTGGTAATGACCTCAAAAACGCAAAGACCCATTACTATCCATATGGACCAGGCGACGATGCGCCCGGTCCATTCATTGATTCCGTCAAGAGCGCCTATCAGTTTGTTGGCCGGCATGGTTCTTTTCTCCGGGTATCAACAGGGACATCCATCCCGCATATCCCGCATGACCGAATCAGAAGCCCCTATGGAATCCGAGGATAGCTCTTAAGGGCTGTGCCTGAACTGAACCTTCCTTCGAAAGCACGCACGGCATCGTATCGTTTGACATGTTCCACTATGGATTTTGCAATCTTCGCATAGTCGGGATTACGGGCCGCTTCCTGTTCCATGAACTGGATGCTCAGGGCTTCCAGTCTTTCCTGTACTTCCGGGTCAAGTTCGACTTCTTCGATGCCGGCGGCTTTGAATTTTTCTAGGGCGGAGGCGGCGTCGCGGTTTGCCTTGGCATAGGCCCAGATCATGTTGGCTTTGGCCGCCTGTTCGATGATCGCCTGCAAATCAGGAGGGAGTTTGTTCCATGCATCCATGTTAATCATGAGATCTGAAATAGTACCCACCTGGTGCCATCCGGCGGGAATCATCCAGTACTTGGTTATCTCTTGAAACTTGAGACCCCAATCAGTGGAAGGAACGCCGTATTCAGCCCCGTCAATGGTGCCGAGCTTAAGGGCCATATAGATTTCACCGCCCGGAATCCTTACCGGGTTTGCGCCCATCTGTTCAAGGACCCAAATGGTTTGTAAGACCCCGGTTCTCAGCTTCAGGCCTTTAAAATCATCAAGGGTCCTCACCGCCTTGTTGGTGCGAAAACCTGATTCCGGGCCTGTGATCGCCATTGGAAAAAACTTGATGTTGTATTTTGCATACAGCTCCTGGCCCAATTCCAATCCCCCGCCTTCATAGAGCCAGGTGATCCAGTCCGTTGGGTGCATCATGAAGCCGAGAGAGCAAAAAAGATCAAAAGCGGTATTCTTTCCCGTCCAATAAGTGGGCCAGGCTGCTCCCGCCTGGATCGCGCCGGTTCTAACCGCATCAAAGACTTCAAAGGCCGGAATGAGTTCCCCCGCCGGATGAATGGATATTTCCAGCCGCCCGCCGCTCATTTTGTTTATGGTTTCCGCAAGATTGACATCGGCTTCGTGATAGGGTGTCAAGGCCGGTGTGCGCCCTGTTGCATAACGCCACTTGATGGTCTGGGCTGCTGCGGTCTGAAAAATAAGAACCACCATGGTCAGGGCTGCCAGCATGGCAACACAAATCAACGTATGTCTTTTCATTTCTCCACCTCCTCAAAGTTGTTGGTTGATAATGAGAGTCGCTCCCCCAGCGAAACCAAGACCCATTCACGCCAACCCGCAAGCATGGGCGTTAAACGGGGATATGAATCAACCCGAAAAACTTTTGAATCTTGTAGGAAAAGTGAAAAACCCGTTTCGTTTTGGTGCTTGATGCTAATTTTGTGCCATGGGAGAAGCAGTCCGTGAGGTGGCGGACCACAAGCCGAACCCGAGGAGATCTGAAGGTATATTCGTTGTGAAAATATTAGGAAAATCAAGGGGAAGGCACGTCAGGTGAAGCAAATGGCACCGGCTTGGCATAAGGACCCATACTCCTTCTACGGGGAAATAGGTGTCTCAATGTGTAGACACCAAAGGTCCACAACCCCTCCATGCCGGGCCATGCGTGTAAGTGAAAAGGCCCTAACGAGCTCCATTTTCCAATATGTCCCGGCTTTCGGATTCCTTAAGGCCTATATTGTATTTCTTCATCTTTTTATATAGGAGGGAGCGGTGTATGCCAAGGAGCCTTGCAGCGGCGGCCTTCTTGTACCCTGAGGACTTGAGGGCGAAACGAATGGCATCCTGTTCGGCTTTGCCCTGGACCTTTCTTAAAAAAGGATGGGCGCTGATAGGAGGTTCGTTTTTGTTGAAAAGGTATGGCGGTAGATCACACACATGTATTACCGGGCCTTCCAGGGAATAGGCGACCCTTTCAAGGACATTCGACAACTCGCGAACATTCCCCGGCCATGCATGGCTTCTAAGGCTCTCTTCAGCATCCGGGTCTATTTCAAGCTGTTTAAAGCCGCAATCATGGCAAATGCGGTCCAGCATATGGCGGGCAATGGGGACAATATCTTCCTTGCGCTCCCTCAATGGGGGAATATGGATAGTTATCACGTTCAGCCGGTAGAAGAGGTCTTTGCGGAAGCGGTTTTCTTCCAACATATGTTCCAGGTTGTGATTGGTGGCGGCCAGCAGGCGAAAATCAGATTTTATGATTTTGGTGCTTCCGACCTTTTCTATCTCTTTTTCTTCCAGGACCCTTAAGAGCTTGGGCTGCATTTCCAGCGGCAAATCTCCGATTTCATCCAGAAAAACAGAACCATGATGGGCCAGTTCAAATTTGCCCGGCTTGCCGGTGTTTTTAGCACCTGTAAAGGCTCCCCTTTCATAACCGAAGAGTTCAGATTCAAAAAGGTCTCTTGGAATGGCCGCACAGTTGACCTTTACAAAGGGAAAACTCTTTCTGGGGCTGGCGTGATGAACCGCCTGGGCGATCAATTCCTTTCCGGTACCGGATTCACCGGTAATCACCACCGGCAGGTTGGTTGCAGCGGCTTTAGCTGCCTGTATTTTAACGTCATTGATTACTTTGCTCACACCTACAATGCTGTCCATGGTGTAACGGGTGGACCGCAACGACATAAGTTCATCTTCATAGAGACGCAGCTTTGATTCCAGGTAGGCCACTTTCTCCCCCAGCTTACTGGCAGTGCTGGCGCTGTCAAAAAGTACAAGGCCCAACACTGCAATGACTTTGCCTTTTTCCTTTATCGGCACCCTGTGAACCAAGAAGGCCCTGTCTTTGAATTGATGGGGGTAGTTGACCTCGGTAAGTCCGGTCTTGGCGACAATATGGAGACGGGAGTTGACCCCGATTTCAGATGCGTGTTTACCGATCTCGGAGGCCGAATCCATGTCGAGGAATCGGCAGTACGTATCGTTCATATAGACAATATATCCCGCGTGGTCGGATACGATGACGCCCACCTGGGCGTTATCCACCAGGCTTTTGAAAAAGCCCTTTTTCTTGAGCAGGGCTTGGGCCCGAACCATGGATTCCTCGCTTTTGCCCATTGCTTCCCTCCGTCTCAAGCCGGGGACAGGTCTCAATTTTGAGACAGATTAGTGTTTCTACTTGATGAAGGCAAGGACAATAATTCGTGTGCAGCCTTTTGAGATATTGATGTAGCCGGTCAATCCAAATGCTGGAGAGCATGCATGAGAAGAAGGTTGCAAGATTAATAAAGCATATTGTGTAATTATATTATGGATATATGACTCTTTATATGATAACAACGAGGGCTCTCAATGACCCCGGTAAGCACTTAACCCTTATGTATTAACGGGTTTATCTTAAGGATTTCCGGTGATGCAATATGATTGGCATTGATTTCGCAAAACGCTGCAGTGAAAACACGGCGGGTTACCTCTCCTGAGTCTGGACAGGCTTGCCCGCATTGCACGGGAACCGATGGTCGAACCATGGTTGGGCACCCCGATTATGACAACCTTGTTGGGGCAATAAATCAGCTGGGGAAGGGTTCGGCGCCCAATCTTAGGGACGGAATCAGTAAAACTTCTTTCTGCAGTTGCAACAGCCGTTTTCACGGCAAGAAGAAAAGGAGACCCAATGAATATCGGATCCCTCTTTGCCTGGCACGCCCGGTACAGACCCGGCCACCTCGCGGTGGTCTTTGAGGAAAAACGGTTGTCCCATCCGGAGTTCAACAAAGAGATCAATCGCTTGGCCAATGCCATGCTCGCTCTGGGCGTCCGGAAGGGAGACAAAGTCGCAACTTTGCTGCCCAACTGCATGGAGCTCATGGAGACCTTCTGGGCCTGCTCGAAAATCGGAGCCGTGGTGGTTCCTTTGAGCAACCTTCTTATGGCCGGGGGAATAGCCAACTTGCTCAAGGACTCTGATTCGGTGATGGTCATAACAAACAAAGATTTTGTAGAAATCCTTGAGTCGGTCAAGCATGAGTTGAGCGCCGTACCCAATGATCGGTATCTGCTGGTCGACGGCGCAAATCCAGGCTATCGAGATTATCACCGGCTGAAGGCGGCTTCAAGCGAAGAAGAACCCGGGATCGAAGTGAATGAAGACGATCCATTCAACATAATGTACAGCAGCGGGACCACAGGGCTTCCCAAAGGAATTGTTCACACGCACAGGATTCGGGCCGCCTACGCCACGTCTTTTGCCGCATCCTTTCGAATGACACCGGAGAGCGTCACCCTGCATGCGGGTGCAATAGTATTCAACGGCGCCTTTGTGGATCTTATGCCAACGATGTTTCTGGGAGCCACCTATATCCTTCTGCCACAGTTCCATGCGGAATCATACATTGAGACCATTGCGCAGGAAAGAGTAACCCACGTCATGCTGGTTCCCGCCCAAATCATCGCCATTTTGAATGCGCCCAATTTTGAACCCGGGAAGCTCGAATCCCTTGAAATGGTTCTTTCCCTGGGAGCACCTTTGTTGCTCAAGCACAAGGAGCGCCTGAACAGGGCTCTTCCGGGGAGATTCTATGAACTCTATGGATTGACGGAAGGTTTCGTCACGGTTTTGGACAAGTATGATTTCCCTGCCAAGCCCGGTTCCGTGGGGGTGCCTCCACAGTTCTTCGACATGAAGATCGTGGATGAAAAGGGCCTTGAGGTTCCCACGGGAGAAGTGGGGGAGATATGCGGTAAGGGCCCGATTCTGATGCCGGGCTACTACAAACGCCCTGACCTGACCGAGGCCGCCGTCATAGACGGGTGGCTGCATTCAGGGGACATGGGGTATGTTGACGAGGACGGGTTTCTATATCTGGTGGACAGGAAAAAAGACATGATAATTTCAGGCGGTGTAAACGTATTCCCAAAGGACATCGAGGAGGTTGCGGTACAGCACCCGGAAGTCAGGGAGGCGGCCGTATTCGGTGTTCCGGACGAAAAATGGGGCGAAACCCCTCTTGCCGCCGTAGTCCTGAATAAACCGGGAGCAGTCAGCGCCGAGGCTCTCAAGGAATGGATCAATGAAAGGGTCGGCGCCAAGTTCCAGCGTGTCTCTCAAGTGATCATAAAGGACGATTTCCCTCGCAACGTGGCAGGTAAAACCCTGAAGCGTGAAATGCGGGAAGAATACTGGGGGCGGTAAGTGGTAAAAAAGAGAAAACTGGGTAGAGGTGTGGCCCTTGTTGGGGCCGGGATGTCGAAATTCGGCATGTTCAAAGACAAGGACTCCAAAGACCTCTTTTCAGAAGCCTATCTGGAGATGCTCAATTCCGTGGATAAGGGAGTGGATCCTGCTGATATAGACGCCCTTTATCTGGGAAACTTCACAAACGACTTTTTTGCACGGCAGTCCCACTGGGGTCCGATTATTTCCGACATTATCGGCCATGCCCCCAAGCCTGCCACCAGGACAGAGGGCGCCTGCGCCTCGAGTGCTCTTGCCTTTAGAGAAGGCATATTCGCCATAGCGTCCGGTTTCTACGACATGGTGTTGGTGGGGGGCGTGGAAGACATGTCCAAACGGACAACCGAAGA
>CAYPSZ010000021.1:0-8030 GCA_964413125.1 uncultured Desulfobacterales bacterium | reverse complement strand
GCCACCCTGGCTCCCAGCTTTGCGGCGTTTTCCGTTGTTGAGGCATCTGGTGCGCCTGCACAGGCGGTCCCATAATGCCCCGTGGCGGACATGGGGTCGCCCACGATGACCATCCCGTAAATAAGCAGGCACTGAATTATGGACATCATGGTGGTCTCCTTACCGCCTGTCGGATCGCCCGAAGTTGCAAAAGCCGCCCCCACCTTGCCTTCCATCTTCTTTCTCAACCCCACAAACTCATCAAATACCTTTTTCAGTTCTGCGGCCATAACCCCGAAATAGACGGGTGAGCCGGCGATGACCCCCGCGGAGTTCAAGAAGTCATCCTTTGTCACATCCTTTACGGCCTTCAAAACGGCCTTGGCCCCGTTCACCGAAGCAACGCCCTCGGCCACGGCTTCAGCCAGTTTCTTGGTGTTTCCCCCTTTGGAATAGTAAAGAACCAGAATCTGCACGGTTACGCCCTCCTTTGTTTCACTTGGAAATCAATCATGCGATCTTGAACTTATCATTTACCATATTGTTGAGCTGCTTCTTTTATGAGACTCCACCTCAAGGACGGTCATTTCGATGCCGCAGCCTTTACCAGGGCCTTAAAGAGTTTCTGGGAGTGAGGGTCGTTCCTCCATGTGCCCTCGGGGTGCCACTGCACACCAAGTACAAAGCGCCTATCGGACCATTCCACCGCCTCTATTAAGTGGTCTGACGCCCTGGCAACTATGCTGAGTTCAGACGCTGTATCCTTGATTGCCTGGTGATGCCTGCCGTTCACCATAATGGTACGACGGCCGAGGATCCTGGAGAGCATGGACCCAGGCTCAAGGTTCACTTTGTGAGTGTTGACGTTCTTGGGGGCCGGCTGAACGTGATTGACTGCCTCCTGCACCTGGGTGGGGACATCCTGGAAAAGCGTCCCGCCCAGGGCTACATTTAGAACCTGGATGCCCCGGCACACTGCAAACAGGGGCATGTCCCTGTCAAGGATCGCCCGGCACAACCCCAACTCCATGAGATCAAGTTCCTCATCCAGATCTCCGAGATGCGCGAGGGGTTCCTCGCCGTAGAATCGGGGGTGAACGTCCGGTCCGCCGCTTAAAACGACCCCGTCCATCCGGTCGAGGACCGCCTCCATGCTCTTATGGTCCTGGGCCGCGGGTATGAGCACCGGGGCCCCGCCGGAGAGGAGCACGGCACGGGAGTAGTCGTCAAATACATAGTCCATTGGATGGCCTGTGTCATATGCCCCCCAGGCCCCGCCTATTTGTCTTGAGCAAGTGATGCCGATCAGAGGTCTCATGTCCGCTCCAAATGATTTCTGTTCTGTAGAAGGCCCCCTATTTTTTCCCCATCCACGGTCCCGCTGTCAAGGGAAGAACCACTCGCATGGAGCACGGCCCGGGTCCGAAGGCTCGTGGAACCGAACATAGGCGGTTGACTGAGACTTCATGCCCGTGCTGATTACACAGATGATGATAGGCATATCTATCCGGCTGTGAGCTCGAATTCCGGCGGTTCTACTATGTGCTTCTTTACGAAACATAGGTCCATGGTCCTCAGTATGGCGGCCCGGTATTTTTCCGGAAACCCCTGGGGAAGGGGGAGGTGTAGAGCGAATTTAGTGTAGACTTTTTTGTGCTCATCAAATAGGCCGCTCATATTCAGGTACATACCATCCGTTGCAAGCTTCCTCGCCTCACAGAAATTAATGGCATAGACTCCTGCACAGGTTGCTATGGAGGCCATAAACAGCTCAAACGGCTGGGGGGCCGAACCCTCGCCTCCCTCCTTCACAGGCTGATCGGTCTTAATAAGCGTGTTGTTCATCTGTGCCTCCACTTTCTTGCCTCCGGCAAAGCGAACCTTAACCATCTCCTTCATAACAGCATGTTCCTCCTTTTTGTGAATCAATATTTGCGGATGGGAAGCCTAACACACACTGCATCCGTAGGGATTCTATTCTCTCCCAAAGCTTCAAGGATTGCAAAGACAAATGATTTAAACGGCCTTGCTTGCTCTTCAGCTTCTTGACGGGTAATAGAGGCCTACAGCCGGGCAGAACAAGGCGTCAGATCCGGCTTGACAGAACAAATGCAAGGATTATACGGTTGATATGCATGTCTGATATTCAGGCTTACAGACGCATAAGGTTTCCATTTTTTCACCCTATTAGTGAAGTGGTTGATGAAAAGCGTGGAAATGGATGACATCAGTACCAAGGAACGTTTTACTATCGGCTTGTCGCACCGGGGGCTGGATATACGCAACCCTGAAGGTGAGGGGTTGACCCTCTCTGCATCAGAGGCTCTCATGCTGCTGGACATCCTCAAAAACGAGGAGATGGAACTCAGGCGCTTGGCTGACAGCGCTTCTCCCATGCCCATGCGGTTCCGGTTCCAGCCGCCTACACCCCGCATATAACTTTTTCGAAAGATGAAGTACGTGCCCTTAAGAGGAAGACATCTTGCGCAAGAAACCCCGGCAACCTGTTGCGGATGACCCTTTGGCTTCCGTTCCTGAAGAAAACAGCAGCCCGCTGAAAAGAATCCGCTCGCTTTCCGGTCGAGACATTATCCGGAACCTCCTGGAGCTGGATAACCCCCGGGAGGCTGTAAGAAGGCTCCCTGAAGAAGACTTCTACTGGATGGTCAAGAAAGTGGGCGAACAGGATGCCGTCGCGCTCCTGGAGCTGGCATCAGAAGAGCAGTGGCAATACCTGCTTGACCTGGAGACCTGGAACGGAGACCGGGTGGATGTGATCTGCACGGGGGCCTGGCTTGAGAGGATCGAACAGGCTGACAGCGTACGGCTGGTCCAATGGCTCTTCAATGAAGGAGAGTACCTGGCCTACTTTCACCTTTTTCGAAGCCTGGAGGTCTTAGTCATTGAGAATGAAGAAGAGGCATGGGAGGTTCCGGACGGGTTTTTCAGCCTGGACGGCGTATATTATCTCCGGGGAGTCCATCCGGACCAGCGTTCAGCCCTCGAGAGGCTTCTGAGGGTGATGGCGGAAGAGGACTCCCTCAAGTTCCAGTCCCTGATACTCGGACTGGGCGGGGTCCTGCCGGAGGACCTGGAAGAAGAGATGTACCGTGTAAGGAATGTACGACTCGCGGAACACGGCTTTTTGCCCTATGAGGAGGCCGTGGCCGTATACGCGCCTATGGATCCCTCCCGCCTGGAAAGCGAACCTTCAACGCACCTTCCACAGCCGGGCTCCCTGAGAAAGGAGGGTGTCCTGATTCCATCGGCGGCGCTGGAGCATGTGGACGCAGGAAACCTTCTCACCACCGCAGTGTTCTCAAGTATGGACCCTGGCCTGCTTGACAGAGTCCGACTTGAATTCGCCGGTCTTTGCAACCAGATCCTATCGGCTGACAGGGCCTTGTCACCTGACCTTGATGACCTGATCAAGGTGTGTCGCAAGGCGTCCTCCTATGTGAATCTCGGCCTGGAGCGCTTGTGCGGAAAAGATCAGCCGGCTGTGGAACAGGCACTGCAAAGGCATAGCTTGATTTCTCTTTTCCAGGTCGGATTCGGGCTGGCCTTGAAGCTCAAGTGGGAGGCCCAAAGGTGGTTAAAGGGAAGCTGGTTCGCATGTCGCGGCCTTGAACCCGATTTCTGGGGGGAATACTGGGGAGGGGTTCTGGCAGGAATATTGGAGCCGAGACCGCGGCGTTTCGTCGGGCACAGGGAAGGAGAAGAGAAACGCGAGTTCGAGTGGCTTTCGGATGTGGCCGAGTGCCTGTCGGTTATTCGACGGATCATGGTTCTTGACAGCCTTCTGGCAAGACTGACCGAGATCTACCCGCCGGCGCCGGAAGTCACCGGCGCCCCCGGCTCCACTTTCCGGCCTATGCTGTTTAACCTGTGGGCAAGAATGAAATTGAGAGCGAGCCCGTCCTTCTCTCCCTTGACTCCATCTCAGGCTGAACGGTTCCTTAAACGGATCCGAAGCAGAGCTCAGGAAGCAGGCCCCCCTTATTCCACGGGTGGCTTCGAGGCTGAGTTTGTTGAAGATTTTCTGTCGTTTGCCGGGGATTCGGAAACCGAAGCCGCCTCGATCCTCAGGGAAGCCCTGGCACTGATCTGGCAGGAGTTCCACGAAGAGTACCAATGGCTCTCTCCAGAGGACATGGACGGCCGATACTCCAAGTTCCTGACCGTTCGAAGTAAAGGCGGAACACATAAAGCTTGACCCTAAAAGGTAATCCGGTGATCGGAAATAAACGCCTTGTAGGAAATGACTTGGGGAAGGAGTTTAGAATTGGACCCCGAACGTTTGGAGGGCCCATGGCCTTTGCAGCCTTGGGCCCCCCTGATTTTTCTTAACCTGCCTTAACTGCGATTTTTCGAGGTTTTGCTTCTTCCACCTTGGGTAATGTGAGCCGTAGGACCCCGTCCTTGAGCTCAGCGTCAATCCTGTCCTGATCGATCAATTCCCCTAGGGTGAACTCCCGCACATAACGGCCGGTCCTGTATTCCCTGTAGACGTCCAGTTCTCCCTCCTTTTCAGGGGCAGCCACATCTCCCGAAAGCGAGAGAATGTTTTCGTGGAGGTCGATGTTCAAGTCTTTGCTCTTCACTCCCGGCATGTCCGCCACCACGGTCAGGGCCTTTTCCGTCTCGAAGATGTCCACGGCCGGGGTGAAAGTGGGGCCGGGAACGGTCTGCTCGGCCTGGGTTGCCACTTCTTCTTTTTCTCTTGCCTGAAGGGCCTTGTTGGTGTCTGTCATGATTAATCCCTCCCTTCTTCACGGCCTCACGAGGCCTTGATACTGATCTGCCTGGGTTTGCTCTTCTCCGCTTTGGGGATTGTGATCTCGATCACTCCATCATTGCAGTTGGCTTCAATCTTTTCCGCGTCAACCTGGTCGGGAAGGCTAACCACACGGCTGAAACGCCCGCCTTCACGCTCCCTTCGGTGGTACCTGGTCCCCTCGCTCTGATCCTGGATCCTTCGCTCTCCGGAGATCGTCACTGAGTTGGAGGTTGCAGAGATGTCCAGTTTGTCAGGTTCAATCCCCGGTAGTTCGGCACGAAGGAAGAAGTTGTCCTTGTCCTCGGTTAAGTTTATCAGGGGAAACACGCCTGCCAGCCTGGGCCGCTGAATTCCTCTGAGCAGCATACCCTGGGTGAGGCGATCCATTTCCTGCCTCATCCTTTCGAGTTCTCCAAAAGGACTCCGCCACTCCATACTCGGCCAGTTGCCCAATCTGCTGATAATCATGATTCATCCCTCCTTTTTTCCTTAATTGGCCCCAGCCTCTAGTTGGATCAAGCCAAGGCCTTTGACTACATCCTCAATAATTACGGGAAGTTGTCTTGTGAATAATATTAATCATTCAGTGTTTTCTGTCAAGATTCGGAATCAAAAAAATTTCATCCCCGGGATGAAGACATAACGTGCAATGTTCAGCTTCCAACATTCAACCTGGAAACCGCGAACAGAGAGTCGCAACCTTGCCGTCAACGACCCAGACGATCACGGCGTCCAACGATTTCAAAGATTACGAAGGCAGGTCGTGAGAGCCGGTTGTCTTTTCGGGGGCCGAGGCGTTTGAATCATTTCAGTGCGTCTTTTCGCATTTAATGATTTCAGATCTCAGAATCGAATAAGTCCATTTACGACCTGTTCTGGTTTTCATTCCATGCGCATTTAGAATACCCACAAGGTCGGTTCTCTTGGTTCCCTTTTCAAGCTCTCTAAATACCATTTGCATTGCTGCTTCGAACTGTTCTCGGTATACTTCTTTTACTTTTGGTGGAGGAAGGACCTCCTGTTCCTCTCTTAATGGATGCCTTGGTCCTGTCAATTCATCCACGGCATGAATTTCCGGCTTGGCAGGCTCTCTTCCCATCTCTACATATACAGGGCACGAATGGCTGCATCGAGCTCCGAACGCATTTTGCTCCCGCCTGCACCTGAAGGAGATGTCATCCCGATAGATGTACTTCACGTTCGATTTAGTGCTGTGGCGAATATCTGAAGGAGATGACTTGGAGATGGAAGACAGAATCGCCAAGGCATAACCCGTCAACCATTCACGACATGTGTTTTCATCCAGTCCGGCACATTTGCACCAGGCTGCCAGATACTGCGTTACATCCTGGCGATTGGGTACGGAATCAGTCAGAGACATCCGAGACGGCTGGAACCCGTTGATCACCAGATCCTCTACACAAGGAAAAATCAAGTCCTCCCGGCCTTGACCCAAAGCCGCTTTCAGGTCGTCTATGAATTTATGCTGACCCATGGTTATCTCTCCTTTTGGCCTGCCGGCCCGAAAATGATCTACTCTATATGCGTCAATATATTACATTTTCCAGTAAAGTCAATTATGTCAAGCGGCGCTGAAATTGCTTTCGAATACCGGTGGTGTTATGTTACAACAAGCCATGAGCGACCAAGGTCCGATCCATTTTGTTTTCGGGCACGTTTCCTCTTGGCATTGTAGAGCCTGTGATGGCAAGGGTCTCACCATATGGAGGTGAAGTAATGAGTATTTCTTTCAAGCGAATCAAGGACCATATGAGGTTGAAAAACCCTTTCAAGGGATTCTCAACGGATGAAATCCCTTTTGAAATACGCTACGACCCCCTCACAGGACAGTCGACGAGGATATTTGATCTTCCCTATCGCCCCATAAAAAGGCCCGACTTTGAAGAACTTGTCCGGAAGTCAGAAGAGATGAAGTGTCCCTTTTGCCCGGGGTCGGTTGAAACGGCGACACCTCTCTATCCGGAGGAAGTCATCCCGAACGGTAGGGTTCGTGAGGGTAGTGCATGGGTCTTTCCCAATCTCCTGCCCCTGGACCGTTATTCAGGGGTCTGCATCTTTGGAGATGATCACTTTATAGGTCCCGGAGGATTCACAACGGAACTCGTCCGTGATGGATTCAGCGCCGCAGGCTCCTTCATTAAAATGATTGCCGGTTACGATCCGAAGGTTCGATTCTTCTCCATCAACTGGAATTACATGCCTCCTTCCGGATCCAGCATCATTCATCCCCATCTGCAGGTGAATTGCGGGGAATTCCCGACTTGTCAGTCCAGGATAATGATGGAGCGAAGTCATTCATACTTCCTTAAATACGGCAGAACTTTCTGGCAGGATTACAGGGACGCTGAGGTAGAGTGTGATGAGCGGTTCCTCATGGAAATAGGTCCTACATTCTGGGTTCTCAGTTTTGCCCCTCAAGGGGCGCTTCCCGATATTTCGTGTATCTTCAAGAACTGTCGTTCATTGCTTGAATGGGAGGACCAGGACCGGGATGCATTTATTCAAGGACTATCAGCAGCTTTGAGCTATTTTGACCAAGAGAACCTTTACAGCTTCAACGTGTCCATTTTTTCCGGCCGGGAAAATGACCATTATCGCGTGAACGCAAGGGTGACGCCGCGCATCCTTTTACGAGAGATAGGAAACAGTGATCAGACCTATACTCAGGTGCTCCACCGGGAACCTTGTTCATTGCGATCACCCGAGTCGGTCAGGGAGGACGTGCTTAAAGTGTTCGAGCGGGATTTGAAATGAACGGTTGCTTCACCGTTTGCGGCCATGTGCGTTTATAGAAAGAGAAAGACAGGGAGGAATAATTCATGTTTTTTGAACTTCGTCAGTATCGCATCAAGGACGGAAAGATGGAACGCTGGATCAAACTCATGGAAGAAAAGATCATCCCCTATCAAGTGTCAAAGGGAATGGTGTTCGTAGGTAGCTTTGTTGCCATGGATGAACCGGATCTATATATCTGGATTCGTCGCTTCAAGAGTGAAGAGGAGGCAGAGCGCCTTTACGATGAGGTGTATCAAAGCGATTACTGGAGCAAAGAGATCAAGCCTCTTGCGGACGAAATGCTCGACAGAGAAAAAATGCTGATTACCCGCATGACTGCGACGGACAAGTCAATCATCCGTTGATTGGCAAATATGAAAGGCCCGGTCGGCTTTCGCCGGCCGGGCCTGTTTGACCTGCATCAAGGAGTTCGGCTTAGTACATGTCATCCGGCGGCATGGCCGGTTCCTTCTTC
>CAYPSZ010000020.1:0-11319 GCA_964413125.1 uncultured Desulfobacterales bacterium | reverse complement strand
GGCGGGTGTTGGGACCGATGCAATCCGTTACTTGCATGCCGGTTTCTGGTGGATTCACAGCGTGCTTGCCCTGGCCGGAGTCGCCTGCGTACCTTTTGTGCCCAAGGTCATGCACGTAATAACAGCAGGGATCAATGTCGTGTTGAGGGACATGCGGCCTCAGGGCAGGCTTGCGCCTTTGGACGTGGAAGGCGCCTTTGAGCGGGACGAGGTTCTGGGCGCTGACAAACCGGCTGATCTCACCAGAAAAGACCTTCTCGACATCGCCGCTTGCACGGAATGCGGTCGTTGCGAGCTCAACTGCCCGGCGGCCATTGCCGGCAAGACCCTTTCCCCCAGGGAGATAATACTGGGCCTGCGCAGGCAGATAAACGATGAACATCGGGCTTTTCACAAACACGGCGATTCCAAACGGATCCTTGAGGCCTGGATCCGTCCGGAGTCAATCGAGGCCTGCACCACCTGCATGGCCTGTGTGGAGGCATGCCCCGCCTTTATTGATCCTTTGGGCAAAATACTGGAGATAAGAAGGTGTGAAGTAATGATGCACGACCGTTACCCCGACACATTCGGGGAGGTGTTTGCGGGTACGGAAAAGAGAGGCAATCCCTGGAACGAACACCCTACGGCCCGCCTCGACTGGGCCAAGGGCCTGGAGATACGCACAATGGCGGAGGTGGCCGAGGCCGGCGAAAGCATAGAGTTCCTCTTCTGGGTGGGATGCTCGGCCGCGTTTGATCCGCGCAATCAGAAGATCGCCCGCAGCCTGGTCCGGATCCTGAATAAGGCCGGCGTATCCTTTGCCGTGCTGGGCGAGGAAGAGCGGTGCACCGGGGACCCGGCCAGGCGGATGGGGCATGAGTACCTCTTTCAGGTGCAGGCGGAAGCCAACGTGGAGACGTTTGCAGAGTACGGGGTGAAAAGGATTCTCACCCTCTGCCCCCACTGCTACAACACATTCAAGAAGGATTACCCTGATTTCGGCGGAGATTACGAGGTGCGCCACCACACTGAACTTATACGGCAACTTGTAGCCGATGGTAGAATCAAGCTCGAACATGCCGTAAAAGGCACAGCCGTTTTTCACGATTCATGCTACTTGGGCCGCCATAACCGCATCTTTGAGGCACCCCGTGATATCCTAAAGAGGATCCAGGGGCTCAGCATGGTGGAGATGGAGCGAACAAGGGAGTTCGGAATGTGCTGCGGGGCCGGGGGCGGGCTGACCTGGATCGAAGAGGAAACCGGTCACAGGGTAAACGATCGTCGCGTTGAACAGGCCCGGGCCGCCCTGGCGGGAGGGCCGAAGCAGGACCCCGATATCCTGGCCACTGCCTGCCCCTTCTGCATGACCATGATGGAAGACGGCCTGGCCGCCGGAGAAACCGGAATCCTCGACAGGGATATTGCCGAACTGGTGGCCGAGGCCATGGGACTGGAGGGTTGATCGGCAAGGAGTATGCCGGGCTTGCCACGGGGGCTCTCCGGCTCTAGTCGGACTCGTCGTCCTCTTTCTTGAAGACCGGCAGTTTGTAGAATTCGATCCCCTCTTTTCTCAAGACCTGCTCCTCTTCTCCGGTGGCGGCCCCTCGAATACTGCGCTTTTCCTTCACACCGTAATGCATCTTCAGGGCCTCGGCGGTGAAATCAGCCCCAACATTTTCGAAGTTCCGGTTTATGTAATGAACCACCTCCTTGGCAAGTCGATGATAGTCGATAGCTGCTTCCCCCCGGGTAGCCGCTGGTCTGGAGGAGCTTCTAATGGCAACCGGCGAAAGGACACGCCGGACCTTGTTGTCATCACAATAGGGACAGGTCAAAAGGCCTCTTTGGTTTTGTTCCTCAAAGGAGGCAAGGTCCTGGAACCAGCCCTCGAATGTGTGTCCTCCGGAGCATTCCAGATCAAAGGCAATCATGGCCTCTCCATTAATACTGAGGGTTCCATATCATAAGGTATGAGCCGGGAAGTCATTTCTCGGCGTAGAGTACGGCAAGGATCTTGGTGCTCTTATCCCCGTGACACTTCACCAGGTGGGGCACCGTTGAATCATAGTAAATGGCGTCTCCCGGAGCCAGGACGTGAATCTCATCGCCCAGCCGGACCTCCATTCGGCCCTGAAGGACGAAAATGAACTCCTGGCCGTCGTGAGTGGACCGCTCCTCCTCGGTCTCCGCCGGGTCCAGGGTCACCAGGAAAGGTTCCATGTGACGATCTTTCTTATGAGGAGCAAGGGACTCAAACTCGTATCCGTATTGCTCGCCCTTTTTTGAATCATGTCGGGAAACCACGCGCCGGTCGTTGTGTCTCACTATTGTGAAAGGCTTGTTCTCTTCCCCGGATATGAAATACCCCATCTTCATGTCCAAGGCCTTGGCAAGCTTTATAATGGTTCCCAGGGGCGGAGCTATGCTTCCGTCCTCGATGGCCGCGAGCGTGGCCTCTTGGATCCCTGTTCGTTGACCAATATCCCTGAGGCTCAATCCCCTCTGTTCCCGGACTCCCTTGACACGCGTTCCTACATTGACGGGTTCCTCACCCACGGAGGACGCTCCGGGCCCTATGCTTTCCATGAAGTCCTTCTCCTTGTCCTTCATGGCGGATTCCTGGCTGATTTCGCCCAGAAAATCCTCATATCCCTCGGTCTGACCCAGCTTGTTCCTTTCATCCGTCATGGCTGACACCCTGTCCGTTCAAGTATGGAGTTTTAGAGTAAGCACGGCTGCTCAAAGGCGCCCGCCGTTTCTCACAAATTCCGCGCCCATGTCCATTGCCTTCTCATTGGCGGGTATCATTTTATGATATCGTACATCAAGGGCCGGGTAAAGGGCTTTCTTCAGCGCCTTCAGGCTCACCACACGACTCCTCTCCACCAGTGCTCCCAGTATAACCATGTTGGCGAGCCTCTCGCTGCCCGCGTCCATGGCCAGTTCCAGCCCGGGCACCCGGAGGCGGTCCACCCCGTGAACCTTGATCTCGTTTTCAGGGACGAGGGAGGTATTCACCAGAAGAAGGCCGTTCTTCTTGACACGCGGGCCGAACTTGACAAGGGATGGCAGGTTCATCACCACCGCGGATACCGGGCTCTGAATAATGGGGGAGCCGATCTCCCGGTCCGCAACCACAACAGTGCAATTGGCCGTTCCCCCGCGCATTTCAACGCCGTAGACAGGCATGTAGGTGACGTTCTTTTTTTCCTCCATGGCCGCATAGGCCAGGAGGTTGCCCATGAGCAGGACCCCTTGTCCGCCAAAGCCGGCGATAATGCTGTCGAAGTACATATTTCCTCTCAATCGGCTGTTTTATTGTCCTTGAGAACCCCCAAAGGATAATAGGGAATCATGATCTCGCTTATATGTGAGTTGGCCTGTTGCGGCGTCATCTTCCAGTTCGTGGGACAGGCGGAGAGAAACTCGACAAATCCGAATCCGCGGTTTTCCAGTTGGGCCTCGAAGGCCTTGCGCAGGAGCTTTTTTGCGCGCATGAGATTCTTGGGGGTGTCCACGGCGCACCGGGCCACGAAATCGGTGCCGGTAAGCGCGGCCATCAGTTCCGCCATACGAATCGGGTATCCGTTCACTATCTCATCGCGGCCGAAAGGTGTGGTGGTGGTCTGCTGCTCGAGCATGGTGGTGGGGGCCATCTGGCCGCCGGTCATGCCGAAAACGGCGTTGTTGACAAATACCACCGTCAGCCGCTCCCCGCGGTTTGCCGCGTGGATGACCTCGGCGGTGCCTATGGCCGCCAGATCTCCGTCTCCCTGGTAGGTGAAAACAAAGCTTTCCGGCCTGGCACGCTTCACCCCTGTGGCTGCGGCTGCGGCCCGTCCGTGAGGGGCCTCCAGTACGTCCACGGCGAAATAGTCGTATAGAAAAACCGAACACCCTACAGAAGCCACTCCGATAGTCCGGTCTTGCAGCCCGAACCGGTCGATACATTCACCAACCAGCCTGTGGATTATGCCGTGGTGGCATCCAGGGCAGAAATGAAACGGCACATCTGCAAGAGCTTTGGGTCTTTTGAATACCTGTTTCATCTATCCGATCCTTTTTCGATATACCTTTCGGAGTTCCGTGTACAACTCATCCGGCGAAGGAATGGATCCAGGGGGTCTGCCGTAGAAGTCTACGGCGTCCGTACCCACGGCCAGTTTCAGGTCTTCCACCATTTGGCCGGTGCTGAGCTCAAGGGCCATGAATCGCTCCGCCTTGCCGGCGAGCTTGCGTAACGCGGCCGCGGGAAATGGGTAAAGCGTAATGGGCCTAAAAAGCCCCACCGCCATTCCTTTCTCCCTGGCCTTGGTAACGGCGTTTTTCAGTATACGTGCCACCGAGCCGAACGCCACCGCCACGAGTCTGGCGTCCTCCACGTGGATGGACTCGAATCTTATTTCACGCCGCATGCGCCGGTATTTGCGGAACAGCATCCAATTGTGATCTGTAAGCTCGCCGTCATTGAGGTACAACGACTTCAACAAACGAGGTTCTCTACCCTTGGCTCCAGTGAGGATCCAGTCCTTTTCCGAGGGCTTTCCCCTGTGTTTAAGGGGCTTCAAGGGTTCCTTCATCTGCCCGAGCAGCGCATCGCCCAGGACCACGACCGGGTTCCTATACCTGTCGGCCAGGTCAAAGGCCTTCATTGTGAGATCATAGCATTCCTGCACTGAATGAGGGGCAAGAACGATAGTCCGGTAGTCTCCATGCCCACCGCCCCGGGTAGCCTGGAAGTAATCTCCCTGGGATGGGGATATCCCGCCAAGACCGGGGCCGCTCCGGCTCATGTTTACGATCACTCCCGGGATCTGACTGCCGCAAAGGTAGGAGATACCTTCCTGCTTGAGGCTGATCCCGGGGCTGGAAGAGGAGGTCATTGCCCTGGCGCCTGTTGCTGCTGCGCCCATGAGCATATTGATTGACGCTATCTCACTCTCGGCCTGAATAAAGGTTCCCCCTGCCTCAGGCAGATGCCTGGACATGTATTCGGGAATATCGTTCTGGGGAGTGATGGGATATCCAAAGTAGAACCTGCATCCCGCCTCGATCGCACCCATGGCGATCGCTTCGTTCCCCTTTATGAAAATATTTCTCGACCTTGACAAAGATGGTCCTCCTTATCCGGCGGCTCTCGGGCCGCGTCATTCATTTGAAAACCATGACGGCCACATCCGGGCACATTTCCGCGCATAGCGCGCAGCCATTACACAAATCCCCATCTATGACTTCCATGGTGTGATAACCGGATCGGTTGATCCGCTTGCCAAGCTGAATAGCCTTCTTTGGGCATGCAATAACACACAGACCACATCCCTTGCATCTTTCACGTCTTAGCTTTATAATAGCCATAAATTCCGCCACGTTCCGAATTTCACAAAGTATTTAGGGCTTCAGCTCTCGTTCCTGCCATAAATCACAGGGACCGGAAACCCTTCCCTGTATTCCCTTTGGCAACCTGGAGTCCCGTGACGGGCTCCACCGTGACAATCAGGCCCAAGAGCGTCACGTCTCCAGGACAAAAATCACTTCCATGCGCACCCGGTATTCAGCGATTTTTCCATCCACAACCGAGACCCTCTGCTCTATCAAGCGCATGCCGGTGATGTTGCGCAAAGTTGTGTTGGCTCGTTCAAAGCCCGCCTTGATCGCCTCATCAAAGCTGACCGGCGATCCTGCGATGATTTCGGTCACCCTGGCTACTCGCTCCATGGTCACTCCCTCGCGTGAACTCCCGGGCGGATTCGGCCCGGCTTTAGGTGTTGCGTACGTCCAGACCTTTGGGAATACCCCCTGAGACCACATCCATGACAATGGATCCTGATCGGCGTATACAGGCAGGGTTCAAAACGCAAGCAAAAAAACTCACCTTTAAATTCGGTGAGTTCGGTTTCCTAAGGAGCCGCCGATTTGCAAACCTCAATAACAGCGCCTTGACACTCCCGGAGGGCGGACATAAGATGAGGCCCTTTCTCAGTGGAACAAAGCAAATAACAGCGGAAAAATCAACGTATTTTTGCGTCTTCCCAAACCGGCCGGCGGTCTTGATCGCTTCATGGAGACCTTCCCGGCCCGTCGTGGCGGCCCCAACAACAATAGGAGGCTTTGATGGTCGACAGGCAGCACATCATCGATGAAATGACAATACGGGACACCTGGCGGATGTTTCAAATCATGGCCGAATTCGTGGAGGGGTTCGATATCCTCCCGGATGTGTATCCGGCCGTGAGCATCTTCGGGTCGGCCCGAACCCCCCCTGACAGTCCCACATATGGAGCCGCCGAAGAGACGGCCCGTCTGCTTGTGGAGCGAGGATTCAACGTCATCTCAGGGGGAGGACCAGGGGTGATGGAGGCGGCGAATAAAGGGGCCTCCGAGGCGGGAGGAAAGTCCGTGGGCCTGCACATTCAGCTTCCCAATGAGCAGCAGCCCAATACCCACTCCAATATCAATCTCAAATACCGCTATTTCTTCATCCGAAAGGTAATGTTCGTCAAGTATGCGGTGGCCTACGTTATCATGCCCGGAGGGTTCGGTACCCTGGATGAGCTCTTCGAGGCCCTTACACTTATACAGACGGACAGGATCCGCTCGTTCCCCGTAATACTGATGGATCCCACCTACTGGAAAGGCCTGCTGGATTGGATCAAGGAAACCCTTGTGGCCCGGGGGGCGGTGTCTCCTGAGGATGTCGATATCTTTTCCGTGGTGGAGACGCCTCAGGAGGCGGTCAACATCATCCGTAAGACAGTGGTGCTCTGACTTGCATGATTTCACCGTAAGAACATCCTCCGTCCCTTTTATTGACCCGGGTGGAAGGCATAGTGTGGTTATGTGGTTAAGTGGTTAAGTGATTATGTGGTTAGGTGGTTAAGTGATTATGTGGTTAGGTGGTTAAGTGGTTAGGTGGTTAGGAATTGGGGTTTTTGGGGATTGAGGTGGATTCGACGGAACAGGTCGTTCTGCACCGCATCGCCGGCAGCCTAGGGGTGGAGCTCACAGAAATCCATTTGAAGAGGCTCCTGGCCTATCTGGATGAGCTGTGCCTCTGGAATCGCCGCATCAACCTCACGGGTCTGCGATCCCGGAGACGAATTCTGGTGGAACTCCTGGCCGACTCGCTGGTCCCGATCCCGTTTCTTCCGCAAAGAGCCTGCATGCTCGACGTGGGCAGCGGGGCGGGTCTTCCGGGCATACCTCTTAAGATCGTTCGCCAGGACCTCCGGGTAGACCTTTTGGAGCCCTCGCTCAAGAGATATCATTTCCTGAAACAGGCGTTAAGAATACTGAGAATGGGCGGGGTTCGGACTGTTAGAGGTCGTGTTGAGGACTCCCTGGACGAGCTCCGGACAAAGGGTTATGACGTGGTCACGGCAAGGGCCGTAACCGACTTGGGGCGCGCGGTTTCCATGTGTGCACCCCGCGTGGCTCCTGGAGGCTTGCTGGTGGGGTTCGGCGGGAGTACCGTGGAAGCCCGCTTGGACGAGGCCCGGGACCCTCTGGCTGAAAACGGCATGTATCTCGAAAAGACCGTCAGGTATCGGCTGCCTGATACCGCAGGAGAAAGGAGCACGCTATTCTTTCGTAAAGACCCTATTTGCGCAGCAGCGAAAGTACATTAGAAAGCTGGCGGTCAATGTATTTATCCAGGGAGAGCCTTTTTCGGAAGTGCCAGTTCTTGAGCACCCACATGTGGGCCATAATTAATATGTTGTAAGCAGTCAGGTCCACGTCCACATCTCGAAAAACCCCCTTCTTGACGCCTTCCTCAATTATTTCACCGAATATGCGGATAACGTCCTCCTCAAGCTGCATTATGCGGCCCTTGGAGACCTTATCCAGGGAACTGGACTTCTGGTATATGAGAAGGGCTTTTTCCTTATGCAGGTCAAGGACCCGGAAATATATAATGACGGCAATAACGAGTTTCTCTTCCGGATCATGAATATCCTGGATCTCCCTGGTCAGGCTTTCACGGAAGATATTGAGAACATCCTCCATTATCAGGCGCATGATCTCGGCCTTTTTCTTGACGTAATGATAAGTTACAGGCAGGCTCACGCCGGCGGCCTCGGATATCTCCTCTATGGACGTGGCGGAGAACCCTTTTTTGGCATACAGTATGCTCGCGGTGTCCACTATTTTTCGCCTGACCTTGTCGGCAGACTCGATCTGGTCCAGGACTGTCAACTTTCTTTTTGTAGCGTCCATTTTTTCTCCCCGGAGAGCACTGCTTCCAGTAAGAAACCAGTATTGCCCGCCCCGGGGCCACACCCCGGGGTCGCGGCAATAGTGAAAATTATTTCAGGTACTTAAAAGATACGTTAAGTCTGGCCCTGAAGTTCTTGACTTTTCCGTTCTCGATGCTGACGTCAAGCCTTGTGACCTCAGCGATCCTCAGCTCCTTGAGGCTTTCTCCAGCCGTCCCAATGGCTGTCTTAACGGCCTCTTCCCAAGATGTATCCGAAGTCCCGACCAGCTCGATGATCTTGTACGTGCTTCCAGACATGATCTCCCTCCTTTCGAAGACGATGGGGGTTGGGATTTAGGGCGTAAGGCTTTGATTTTATTCACCTCCTTCTTCTTCATATTTCGCCCTCTATTCCTCTTTTCCGATCAGGCTGAAAGGAGGCCTAATCCAAGTAAGCCCGGCCGTCCTCAACCTGAGAATCCGCCTTTACCCGGTATTGACCGGGATAGAAAGTTTTTTAGATCAGTGGATATCTTTAATTGTCCTTCTTTTCCGGGAACCTGTCAAGGGACATGGGAGATGAATATGCCGGCGTGATTCCCTTAATTCGTGATCTGATTTATCTTCTTGATATTTATGCTGAAAAATCAATCTTGGAACGAAGCGACCGCAGATGTTGACAACCGGACGCCCCAAGGCTATGTTTCAGTCACAAGATTTACCCGGGTATATGCCCCTTCAGGGGCGGCACACGTCCGGTTCCGGCCCCGGCCAGGGGCGGGCCAAGAGGGAAAGCGGTGAGAATCCGCTGCATAGTGGCCGTTGCTGTGATCCCGACACCTTGACAGGTGTAGTAATATCCGCGCAACTTCCCCGCTGGACAGCACAGGGGAGAAAAGCCACTGCTCCCATATGAGGAGTGGGAAGGCGAGCGTGGAGCGGGTCAGCCAGAAGACCTGCCGGATGTGTGAGGATGGAGTCGCCATAACCCCATCCGGGCCCTGTTATCACGGACCCGGATGGGGTTTTTTCATACACTGGAACCAGGAGGATGACAAATGGAATGGAGGGCTGTAGCGGACCGGATTCAACCTGTCTCCGTGGAGGATATCGATGCGGCTTGGCAACGGCTGGATGACCTGACCAAGCCGAAACGGAGCCTCGGCCTGTTGGAGGAACTGGCCGCCAGATACTCCGGGATCCGCCGGGACCCGTCACCCTCGATCACGGGGAAAGAGGTCTTCGTCTTTGCAGGGGACCACGGCGTGGTGGACGAAGGTGTGAGCGCCTATCCCGGAGAGGTAACCACTCTCATGGTCAAGACTTTCCTGGCCGGGGGGGCCGGGATCAACGTTCTCGCCCGATGTGCCGGAGCCGACGTCCATGTTGTGGACATCGGAATGGCGACCCCGTTGCCGAGCGCCAAGGGCCTTATCCGCCGATGTGTTCGCAGGGGGACCGGAAACATCCTCATAGAGCCCGCCATGTCAATGGAGGAAGCCGAGCGGGCAATTGATGTGGGTGTCGAAATGGCCCGTTGGGCTCATGAACGGGGTGTTAGTATTGTTGCCACTGGAGACATGGGAATTGGAAATACCACGGCTTCATCGGCCCTGTTCGCAGCACTCCTTCCAGCCGAGGTAGGTGACGTGACATGCCGCGGCACCGGTCTTGACGGAAAAGGGTTGGCCCACAAAGTCAAAGTGATCGAATCCGCCCTGAAGCGGGCATCCGAAGCCCTTGGCGACCCGGTATCCGCTCTTGCCGCAGTGGGGGGTCTCGAAATAGCAGCTATCTGCGGTCTTTGCCTGGGAGGGGCTTCACTGCAAATGGCGGTTATGGTGGACGGTTTCATTTCAAGCGCAGGGGCGCTTGCGGCCATGCGCATAAACCCCATGGTTAAAGACTACCTCATCTTCAGCCATCATTCCGTGGAAAGAGGGCACAAGGTGTTTTTCGAGAGGGAGGGCCTCAGACCTGTTTTGAACCTGGATATGCGTCTGGGTGAGGGAACAGGGGCCGCTTTGGCCATGCAGATCCTGGAAAGCGGTGTGAGGATACTGAACGAGATGTCAACCTTTGCGGATGCCGGCATAACACCCGGGGCCTGACAAAAGGAGACTCTGCAGGATGTTGGACGGGCTGAGAACGGCGCTTCGCACACTCACGATCATCCCGGTGCCGGGCCGGGAAAGCGACGATTTCGCCTCTTCACTGCCCTGGTTTCCTGTAGTGGGACTCGTTCTGGGGATTACACTGGCATTGACCGGACATATCTGGGTCCACCTGGTGGAAGGTTGGAGTGCAGGCGGTGCTTTGCTGCTCCTGATGGGCGCAGTTTTCCTCACACGCGGCCTGCACATGGACGGATTGGCCGATTGGGCGGACGCCCTGGGAGGACACCCGGACAGGGAGATCCGCCTCGCCATCATGAAAGACCCAGGACTGGGAGCCTTTGGAGGCCTGGCCCTGATTCTGGACCTGCTATCCAAGTGGACGGCTTTGGAGCGCCTCCTCGCCGTTGGATCGCCCTGGCTTGTGCTGGTTCCCCTGGTCCTTTCCAGGACTATGTTGGTTGAACTGGCGTCCACCCTGTCATATGCCCGGATGGAAGCAGGAACCGGTGAACCGTTTGTCCGAGGTTCCTCGAACCGGCGAAGGTTGAGCGCTCTGATCCTGGGTGGTTTAATCGTGATGGCCTGGGGAACGGCCGGTCTCCTCCTCTTTGCTGCAGGATGGATTGTAACCAGGCTCTTTGCGTTTCATTGCAGCAAGGTATTCGGAGGCGTCACCGGCGACCTTCTTGGCGCACTTAACGAGATTCTGGAGACCGGACTTCTCATGGCCTGCGCATGCATCTTGCCCGGACAGGGAACCATCTGGTATACGATAGCGGTGCTTTTCTGACCAGGGGTATTCGCGAGGCTTTGGGGCCGATTTTCATGAACGGGGCGCCCATACGCCCTGTTACAACTTTGGAATAGACAATGGAAAAGAATCTCTCTCACCGGCACGGAGGGCTCCCTGAAAGTGACTTTGCCCGCCTGGCCGTTAAACCCAGGCGCGTCATCGATTTCAGCGTAAACCTCAACCCGTTGGGATGTCCGAACATCGTACGGAACCGTTGGGGCGAACTGGTG
>CAYPSZ010000019.1:0-4866 GCA_964413125.1 uncultured Desulfobacterales bacterium | reverse complement strand
TCGGAACAGCATCATCGGCGGGGCGACTCTATGGGTGCTCAAGGGACATAAGACCGACGAATACAAGGGCGTGGCAAGATTTATGACCTTTCTGTCCCGTCCCGAGGTTCAGGCGGCTTTTCATCAGTCAACGGGCTATGTGCCCATCACCAACGAGGCATACGAACTGTCAAAAAGCCAGGGATACTATGAGGTCAATCCCGGCGCCGACATCGCAGTCAAGCAGCTCAACTACACGCCTCCCACCGATCACTCGAGAGGCCTGAGGTTCGGGAACTTCGTGCAGATCAGGGACATCTTCAACGAGGAGATGGAGTCCTTGTGGGCGGGCACCAAGGACGCCGGCGCAGCGCTGGATTCCATGGTCGGACGAGGCAATGCCCTGCTCCGAAGGTTCGAGCAGACCCGGAATTGACAGTCAACAGGGTTTCGGGAGGTCCATGCCTCCCTGAACCCTGAACATCGTGGCTTAAGATGCAGGAAAAGAGAGTCGTTTTTTCACATAGGGTGCTCCCGGCGATTTTGATCGCTCCCCAAATCGCAGTCACATTGGTCTTTTTCATATGGCCCGCCTCACAGGCTGTGTTTCAGTCGGTATTGATCCAGGATGCCTTTGGTCTTTCAAGCAGTTTTGTCTGGCTGGATAACTTCAAAGCCTTATTCGCCGATCCCCTTTACATGGATGCAGTTCGAACCACGCTGGTTTTCAGCATAATGGTGATGGCGTTGAGCATGTGTTCAGCCCTTATCCTTGCGGTGATGGCCGACCGTGCCGTCAAGGCTGCGACCGGCTACCGGACAATGCTGATCTGGCCCTATGCCGTGGCTCCCCCTCTTGCAGGCGTGCTGTGGCTCTTCATGTTCAACCCCAGCTCAGGGGTCCTGGTATTCCTCTTGCGTGGAGCCGGATACGAATGGAATCATTTTCTCGAAGGACGCCAGGCCTTGCTCCTTGTTACTCTTGCCGCATCCTGGAAGCAGGTCTCTTACAACTTCCTTTTCTTCCTTGCGGGTCTTCAATCCATCCCCAGATCTTTGGTGGAGTCGGCGGCCATAGACGGGGCGGGAGCGAGTCGTCGTTTTTGGACCATAGTGTTTCCCCTGCTCTCGCCGACGACCTTTTTCCTTATGGTTATCAACATGATCTATGCCTTCTTCGACACATTCGGCATCATCCACGCCGTCACCCAAGGCGGACCGGCCCGAGCAACCGAGACGCTCATCTACAAGGCGTTCAATGACGGGTTCATCGGTCTTGATCTAGGTTCATCAGCGGCCCAGTCGGTGATCCTGATGATCGCAGTCATCACGCTTACCGTGGTTCAGTTCCGGTTCGTCGAGCGCCGGGTAAACTACTGAGGAGCCATAATTGGTCGAACGAAACCGTATCATGACTATTCTTTCCCACGCAGTCCTTATGACAGGGGTCTTTCTGATTTGCTTCCCCCTTTACATTGCATTTGTGGCAAGCACCCATCCTGTCGAGAACCTGCTGGGCAGAATCCCCTTCTGGTTCGGTCCCGACTTCCTGGCCAACTATGAAACCGCACTGGGCAAAGGACTCGAGGCTGCGGGCAGCAGGCCGGTATGGATGATGATGCGCAACAGCTTTATCATGGCCATGGGAATCGCTGTAGGAAAAATCGCCATATCTCTTACCGCTGCATATGCAGTCATATATTTTCGTTTTCCAATGCGGCGCACCTGTTTCTGGCTCATCTTCATCACCCTGATGCTTCCTGTGGAGGTACGAATCCTGCCCACCTTTGAAGTGGTGGCGATGCTGGGCCTGCTTGATACCTACACCGGACTCATTGTTCCGCTTATCGCATCGGCTACGGCCACATTTCTTTTCAGACAGTTTTTCCTGACCATACCCGATGAACTGATGGAAGCCGCCCGCATCGACGGCGCCGGACCGCTCCGGTTCTTTTTCGATGTGGTTCTGCCCCTTTCCCGCACCAACATCGCGGCCCTGTTCGTCATCCTATTCATTTATGGATGGAACCAATACCTCTGGCCCCTTCTAATCACCACCCAAGACCGCATGTACACGGTGGTCATGGGGATCCAGCGCATGGTCTACGCCCTGGAAGCAGTTCAGGAATGGAACCTGATCATGGCAACGGCCTTGTTGGCCATGCTTCCACCGGTTGTGGTGGTCATTATCATGCAAAGGCTGTTTGTCAGGGGACTCATCGAGACGGAGAAGTGAGTATGGCCTCAGTAAGTCTCGCAGGCATAAAGAAGCGTTTCGGCAAAGTTGAAGTTATCCACGACTTGGATGCCCACGTGGCGGAGGGGGAGTTTCTTGTACTGGTGGGTCCTTCCGGCTGTGGCAAGTCTACAGTATTGAGGCTCATAGCAGGACTCGAATCGCTGGACCAGGGAACAGTTATCATCGGTGATCGGGTTGTGAACGACCTTGAACCAATGGAACGTAACGTGGCCATGGTTTTTCAGAATTACGCTCTATATCCCCACATGAGCGTGTTCAAGAATATGGCCTATGGCCTCAAGGTTCGAAGGGTACCCCGTGCTGAGATTCTGCGGCGGGTCAACCAGGCCGCTCAAATGCTGGGACTCGAGACTTTTCTGGATCGTAAACCCAGACAGCTCTCAGGCGGGCAGCGACAGAGGGTGGCCATGGGAAGGGCCGTGGTGCGGGATCCCAGCGTATTCCTGTTGGACGAGCCCCTGTCCAATCTTGACGCCCGCCTTCGAAATCAGATGCGCATTGAACTTAAGCGACTCCACCGAAAGCTGGGAAACACCTTCATATACGTCACTCATGATCAGGTGGAAGCGATGACCCTCGGCGACCGAATAATGGTCATGAACGAAGGAAGAGTGGAGCAGATCGGTACCCCTCACGAAATCTACAATACTCCCCGGACCATATTCACGGCCCAGTTCATGGGGGCACCCTCCATGAACCTCCTGCGTGGTCGGTCTATAAACGGGGGGCGGGCGATCCTTTTGGCCGGGGAGCAAAAAGTGAGACTACCCCATCCGATCCGGCTCCCTGACGGTGAATTGATAGTAGGTGCGAGGCCCGAGCACCTCATGTTAACGGATTCCTGCTGTGATCAGGGAGAGACACTGGCCGCTGAAGTGGACATCGTTGAATCTTTGGGCGGCGACACCGTGGTTCACTGCAAGACCTTGTCCGAGGCCGAATCCCTGGTTGTCAAACTCCATCCGGACGACTTTCGAGGCGCAAACGGTACCGTACACATACGACTGAACCCCGAACGCCTGCATCTATTCGATGCTGAAACGGGCGTTAGCGTTATGAATAGTAATTCCGGATAAAGAAGACATTAGGCTGAATTGCAAGTGCTTATATCAAAAGGAAAGGAGGATAAATGGCTGAAATTAAGACGCGGCATTAACGGCTTTAGTAAGGCTATACTTGGTTTTTAAGAATAACCTTAACAAGTTACTAGAACTCGATATACCATCATAGAACATTTAGTTAAAGGAGGTAGCAATGTATAGATATGATCCTACACAGAAAGTAAAGGCGTTATTCTTGGCTTTGATGTTTTTTGTTTGTAACGCGATAGTATTAGTCGGAGGGCAGGTATGGGCGGGACAGGAGTATCATTCCGGCAAACCCGCCAAGTATGTCTTTTTGTTTATCGGTGACGGCATGGGTATACCTCACAGGCAGGCGCCTGAAATCTTCCTGGCCGCCAAGGCGGGAAAGCCGTTCGGTCATTATAGGATGACCATGAATACATTCCCTTCTCAAGGGGTAACCACAACATATGCCAACGACCGCTTCATAATCGGCTCGGCAGCTTCGGGAACCGCATTATCGACCGGATTTACAACAAACATAGGCTACATCGGGATGGACCAGGAGCTTCGGCCCGTGAAAACGGTGGCCGAGATGGCCAAAGATAATGGCATGCAGGTCGGTATTGTCTCTAGTGTGTCGATTGATCATGCCACACCTGCTACGTTTTATGCGCATCAGCCTCACCGCAGCATGTATCATGAGATCGCTCACGACTTGGCAAACAGCGGCTTTCATTACTTCGGAGGAGGTGGTTTCCGTGATCCCGAAGGGAAACGCTCCAAATCCCCGAAAGGCGACGCACTTGAGATCGCCGGAAAGAACGGCTATACCATAGTAAACAATAAAGCGGACTTTATGAAACTCAAACCGGGCAATAAAGTAATTGCATACAATGCCAAGCTTCCCGACGGCAAAGCTCTCCCATATGCAATGGACTCCACCGCAGACGACATCAGCCTCGCAGAATTCACAGCCAAGGGCATTGAACTACTGGACAACCCGAAAGGCTTTTTCATGATGGTGGAGGGTGGAAAAATCGACTGGGCCAGCCATGCCAATGACGCCGTGGCTACCATTTATGATACCCTTGCCTTTGATGATGCCGTGAAGAAAGCTGTTGAATTTGCCGCAAACAGGCCTGAAGAAACACTGATTGTGGTCACGGGCGATCATGAGTGTGGAGGGCTTACTTTAGGCTTCGCCGGAACAAAATATGAATCAGCTTATGATGTTTTGAAAGGTCAGAAGATATCTTTTCAGGTATTTGAGTCCATGGTGCGGGAATATAGGGAAAAGAACGCTGGAAACACTTCATTCGATGACTTTTTTCCTTTGATAGAAGAAAACTTCGGTCTTAAAACAATAGGGAACGATCATATGACTTTAATGGACTATGAATTGAAATCCCTAAAAGATGCCTTTCTGCGAAGTATGGCCGGACTGCGCGAAAAGGGCCAGGGTGAAGACTATTTAATGTATGGCGATTATGAACCGCTGGCAATAAAGGTGACCCATATTCTGAACCAGAAGGCCGGTCTTGCATGGACTTCCTATTCCCA
>CAYPSZ010000018.1:0-2244 GCA_964413125.1 uncultured Desulfobacterales bacterium | reverse complement strand
TGATGCGGACTGATTCGCGCATGCAAGATGTGGGGACGCCCTTTATATCTTTACATTCTGAGAAATGGTAGTGGGCATGTTTGCATTGAATGAACAAGGTCATGCAGCGGGCAACCTGGACCGGTATGCCGGCGGGCTTGATGAAGTGTAGGGAGATTCCTTCCTGTGGGAGATCGAGGAGGGAGAAGAACGCTTGAGCTCCCTTCAGGAGCGGGGCGTGGGCGCGATCTTTCTGGGGAGCCTGGATGCGCCCTTTGACCTCAAGGACGGGGAGAACCAGCTGCAGGGGCGCATTGCCCGGCACGGGCTCTTCCTGATGGAGGACGGCACAGCAGGGCTCGTGCAGGAGCTGGATCTCAGGGCTTGAGGGGGTTGGGCCGGCCTATGCGCTCGGGATCCGGCAGAAGAGGCGGAAGCCGGCCTAATGGTGTCACGGTGATGGACTGCAGGGCTTTGTTCTGGTCTGTCTTCTTTCAGGTGGATCACGAAACCGTGGAGCGGATGGAGTGGGAAAAGCCCTGAATGGCAGGGGGTCGGCTATTCCCCTGCAAGGTGGAGAATTGCTTCGAGTAAATCGAATTTCAGGCGAAAATCGAGGCTCACGAGTCTTTCCATGACCGGCCTTAAGGCGGGTATGAATCCTTTTTCCTTGGCGCGCAGAAGCACACCGGCCGTTCCGGTCAGGTGGAATCCCTGCATTTTAGCAATGCTTCTGGCCAGCTTGTCGTCGAGAATCAAAAGGGCTGAGGGATGATCCGCTGCGATGGCGAGAACCTCAGACTCTCCCCGACCCAGGTCGACGACCAGATTCAGATACTGTGGCGGTCTGACTTTCACTATATTGATCCAGGCATATTCTTCTAACCTTGGGACGTCTTCCCCAGTCACACCCCCCTGGTCCAACTCGTGCTTCACGGCTTCAGGTACAGTGATCGTCCCATAGAGTTCATGCAATATGTCGATCAAGCCCAGCCGATGGAGATAAAAAATGGGCGACGTATTTGAGATGATGAGCTCAGGCATTTTGGTAATCAGCGTTCAATTCTTCTGTGGACAGGTCAAATATGGGGGCGCCATAGCGACTCAACAACTGCAAAAAACCGACCCTTGACATCCCGGCCAGTTCTGCTGCCCTGCCCGATGAGAGCTTGCCCATTTCATAGAGCTTTACAGCTAATAACCTATTGGCTTCCTTGGCAAAGTTGTCCGGCGTTTCCTTCAAAGAAATAAGCACCGAGTCAGGACATGTAATGCTGATCATGACCATCGCTCTAACGCCTCCTTTCAACAGAAATACATGTGTGAAATTTAATATCGATTCCACCTCGAGTCAAAGAATAAACGGGCTGGCGCTTGAGGTCGGTCCGGGTGAAGACAGCAAAGAGGCCTCCTGATTGATATGGGAAGACCTGAATAAATATTAGTGAGCAGGAACAAACATGATTATTATAAAGAATTGCGTATGGCATGTCACGCCGAAAAAGGTCGGGAGAGGGGACGTTTCTGATATGCCATTCTTTCAAAGGTGTTCGAGTTTATGACCTGATCGACACGTTGATCTACCTGGCTTTACGCCGCAATCCCGGTCGTATTGCCGAGGAGCTTACCCCGAGGGACCGGGTGGTGGTGATTGAGCGGGTCCATAAGTGTTGGCTTGAGAGGGAATTCAGGTGTTCCCGGGCTCGGCCTGGATTCAGGCGTCGAACAGGTCTTGAAGCCGGCGAGCAAAGGAGAGCGGTGGGAGAAAGCGGCCAGGGGTCCGCTCTATGAGGGTGTCTGCCTGGAGGGATGGATTGACCACGGTTAAGGGTCTCGGGTTGTTAGGCTTGGCGGCCGGCTCTGACATTTTGACGAGGTCCCCGGTCTGACCGGCAACAAGGCCCAGGAGCCTGCGAAAGGAGTCGATTCGCCGAATCGCATAGAGGTCGGAGGCGTCCCTTAGAATCAGTGCGTCCACGAGGTCGCTCAAGAGATCGGCCTTTTGATCCCGGGCCCGGGGCCAGGAATCTCGAGTTATGTTTTTATATTCGGTGACTCAGAGCATGGCAGGAGGTGGGGCGTGGTCCGCCCCCGATTGCGCCTTGACAAAGCACTCGATTCACCTCAAGGTTGCGCAGGAGGTTTATCTTATGGAAAGCATTCTAGGTGTGGAAGAAGCAAGGAGGGTCTTGGGGGCTTTGGTCAGCAAAGTTAATCTGGACCGGGGCGTAGTGGTCATTACCCGTCGGGCTCGGGAAAAAGCTG
>CAYPSZ010000017.1:0-2089 GCA_964413125.1 uncultured Desulfobacterales bacterium | reverse complement strand
CGGCCGTTAGGACGTCGCCTCGACTGCTTGGTTGTGTGGCTATCTCTTCTCGAGAATCCGCTTCAGATTCTCCCCCTCTTCTTTCATATGCTTCCTCACGCTTGAGACTCCCTCATCAAGCTTTCTTCCAGCCAGCAGCCTGACCAAGCGTCCCACGCGCATCACACCTGATGCAGTGAACACACAGTATCCCTCCCCCGGCTCGATCGAGAACCTATTCCAGGGGAAAAAGATTCGAATAAAACGGGAGAGTGGCACAAGTTCGATCTCCCGATCCGCTACGACTTTATTGATGAGGAACTTGAACTTGTGCAGCTTCCCATGGAGGTACTCTTCGGAATACGCCACCGATCCCTCCTGCCATGGCACCCCTTTGATCCAGCGAAACGCTACATGATCTTCAGGATGCCAAGCTTGATAGCTTGCATCATCGACAATCTGAAAGAAGAACCGGAAGACCTCCTCAGGTGTCGTTTGGATTTCGATGGCGTCGGTAATGAGGATGTCTTCAAGCAGCTTCATTTCTTCCTCTCACACAACAACCATCTCTCCTATAACCCCCCGAATAATTATTCATTTGCCGCCATGCCGATTTCGTGGACAGTACGGGCCAGGCTGATCCGGCGGTCTATGGCGCCGGCCGTTTTCTCGGCCCTTTCCCGAATCCTTTCATCCGACACGCAGCAGTGGACAGCGTTTGACAATGCTCGAACCCGCAGGGCCGATCGCTTGATCGGTCGCGGCCCCAGCCCTGACCGCCACACCCGGTGCCCCCAGTAGTGCTGATCCAGCACATGAGGCACTACCACCTGGGGAACACCGCTCACCGCACATGTGGCCGTGGTGCCTGCGCCCCCGTTGTGGATGACCGCAGCCATTCGCGGGAAGAGCCTCAAGTGCGGATAACCTTTCAGAAAGAACACGTCTTTCGCCTTGTCATAGGCCGAAGACCCTTCCCAGAACCGGCCGATGATGATCCGTCTGTCCACTGCCCGCGCCGCACGAACGAGTATGGGAACGATGTGCGACTGGTCCTGCCCGGGCATGCTGCCAAAGCCGGCATACACCGGCGGCCGGCCTGAAGCCAGAAAAGCCTCCAACCCGTCGACCGACACGTCCGGCTGCTCCAGATGCAGATAACCGGTCTGTACCGAAGGAATGCCGGCGTCCGGCGGAACCGCACCCACCACGCGATCAGATGCCAGGATCACCTTGGGACCCAGAATGTGACGCCATGCGTCTCGAACAGGCGGAAGCCCCCACTCCTGCCTGCAGCGGTTGATCAACCGGGTCAGGTTGAATCGATCCGCCACGCTCACTATCCTCCAGGTCGACCGGTTCCACCAGGCAGGAAGCCCCTGGGTCTGAAAGACCATGAACGGGGTCATGGAATACCACTCCTTGAACGGGCACACGAATGCACACTAAAACGTAAACCGCTTTTGTCTTCTCCGTCTCTTGTGGATCCAGGCACCATGAGCCCTAGATTCGTGCAGAGTTATGTACCTGTTGAATAGTGGAATAACCTGCTCCAGCATCTGGGACCATAGGGGTTTGTTACGTATAGCTTATCGAATGCTGCACAGTTAAGGTGGCCTAAAATCGCCGGTATTCCGGAGCAATCCTTGAACGCCCGGGCTGACAGGTGCGCGGGCGCTTTTTCCGCGCATCCTTGTCCAGCCCGATGTTAGACACTGATATCCAAAAATTCAAAATGAAGCCAGTATACCTGCTAAATTTCTTGGTTGGGCTAATAGTGGAGCATAACCAAATAGCGCATTGATATGGTGGAAAAAAGCATGGCTTCCTTCGTTCTGCCACAAACTTATTAGCCTCTCGTTGACTTTGAAATAAAGCTTTTCAATATCATTTGCGTCTTCAAGAGGTGGGTTAAGACCAAGACCATTAGCAACACCCGTTCTTATTACATCAATCATTTCCAGTAGCATCTCCGAAACCCCATCAATGAAATATGGCCATGACTTCTGAATTTCAATTGACCAATTTCCATCAGACGAGTTTTCAATATTGTTAAAGGGTGTTGTGCCATTCAATAAATTAGTTGGAAAAACAGCTTGTTAAAAATGAA
>CAYPSZ010000016.1:0-35582 GCA_964413125.1 uncultured Desulfobacterales bacterium | reverse complement strand
TCCATGGCCTGCGGAGACGCCTTGAAACTCTGCCTCAAGGTGAATGGTCAGGGCGTGATCGAGGATGCGCGTTTTCAGACCTTCGGCTGCGCCAGTGCCATTGCCTCCGCCTCGGCTTTGACGGAAATGCTCAAGGGAAAGACAGTGGAAGAGGCTGAAAAGATAACCAACCAGGAGATCGCCGACTACCTGGGTGGGCTGCCCAAGGAAAAGATGCACTGCTCGGTCCTGGGCCGGCAGGCCCTGGAAAAGGCCCTTGCCGACTACAGGGGCGAGCCGCCCAGGGAAGAGGAAGAAGGCGAGATCGTCTGCGAGTGTTTCGGAGTCACCGACCGGCAGATTGAAAAGGCGGTGAGAGAGAACAACCTGACCACCATTGAAGAGGTCACCAACTATACCAAGGCCGGAGGCGGATGCGAGAACTGCCACGACAACATTCGCGAGATCATCCGGCGGGTCCGGGCGGATAAACAGCCCAGAATTCGGCCCAAAATGAGCAACATTCAGAAGATCAGGCTCATTGAGGAGGTGCTGGAGAACGAGATCCGGCCGGCCCTCAAGCAGGACGGCGGGGATATAGAGCTGGTGGACGTGATCGGCAACCGCGTTCTTCTGTCCATGAGAGGATCATGTGCAGTCTGCAAGGCCAGCGAGCAGACCATGAAGAACTTTGTGGAAATAAAGCTCAGGGAACTGGTATGGGAGGACCTCGAAGTGGAGGAGGTGCGATCATGAATGTAGTATATATGGACAACAACGCAACCACCAGGGTGGCTCCGGAGGTGGTTGAGGCCATGTATCCCTACTTCAGTGAGCTGTACGGCAATCCATCGAGCGCTCATCGCTTCGGAGGGCAGGTTGCCGGCGAGTTACGCAAGGCCAGGGAGCGGGTGGCGGCCCTTCTGGGGGCCGAGCCCGATGAGATCCTGTTTACGAGCTGCGGGACCGAGAGCGACAACACGGCCGTGATGTCGGCCCTGGCAACCAATCCCTCAAAACGTCATGTGGTGATGAGTCGTGTTGAGCACCCGGCAGTCCGCACGCTGGGTCAGCACCTGTCGGAAAGAGGATACGAGGTTACCCAAATCCCGGTGGACGGTGAGGGAAGGCTCGACATGGATCGCTATGCGGAGAGCCTGAGGCCCGATACCGCGGTGGTGAGCCTTATGTGGGCCAACAACGAGACAGGCGTGATTTTCCCGGTGGAAGAGGCCGCTCAAATGGCCAAAGACCAGGACATCATTATCCACACTGATGCAGTCCAGATCGCCGGCAAGGTCCCCATAAACCTCAAGGAGAGTGTTGTTGACATGCTTTCCATATCCGGGCACAAGCTCCACGCACCCAAGGGCATAGGTGTGCTTTATGTGCGAAAGGGCACCAAGTTTTCTCCATATCTCATCGGCGGTCACCAGGAGCGGAGCCGCCGGGGCGGGACTGAGAACACGCCGGGCATAATCGGCCTGGGCAAGGCGTGCGAGCTGGCCGTGAAGAATATGGAATTGGAAAACACCTCGATCCGTGAACTCCGAGACAAACTCGAGACCGAGCTTGTAAGCCGGATCGTCAACAGCAAGGTTAACGGCGGCAATGCCGAGCGACTCCCCAACACCACCAGCATCAGCTTCGAGTTCGTTGAAGGAGAGTCCATCCTCCTCATGATGGACGAGTATGGGATCTGCGCATCGTCGGGTTCGGCCTGCACTTCGGGATCGCTCCAGCCTTCCCATGTGCTCAGGGCCATGGGCGTGCCTTTCACCATGGCACACGGCTCCATCCGTTTCAGTCTCAGCGTTTACAATACCGAGGAAGAGATCGACTTTGTCATCGAAAAGGTGCCGCCCATCATCGATAGGTTGAGATCCCTCTCTCCTTTTTGGGATCCCTCCAGGGCTGCCTGCGCAAGCGTGCCGTCTTGACGTGCGTCTTTTCACCAAACCGCTTGATTGATATTGCGTGAAAGGGGTTGGAATTCACCCGGGGCTCACTTACATCTCATCTCTCACCCTTGATTTCATCCAGGAATCGTGCGAAGAAACTTTCCATAAAGGCGTGGCGCTCCAGGGCCATTCTTCGGCCTTCTGTTGTCAGCATGCGCTCCGGAATCTTGGACAGTTTTAGCTTGTACTCACGGTATGCCGTGTCTTCACGAGTGTACGAATCGGTCTTGGCCGGATCAGCCAAGGGATTGTGCAGGGTGGCTCCGACTTCCCCTGCGAACTGGAAGGCCCTGCCGATGCCCACGGCTCCGATGGCGTCCAGCTTGTCAGCGTCGAAAAGGACCCTGGCCTCAAGGCTTTCCGGCCGGGCTTTCCCTCGAAACCTGTGTGTCCGTATGCAGTGGACAACGTTTTCAAGGACCTCGCCGGCAGGGAGCCTGGGCCCCAAAAAATCCAGGGCCATGGCCGCGCCCAGCTCCGCATGGCAGATTCGTCCCCTTGCCTGATCCTGGGCGGAACGGCCGATGTCGTGGAGATAAGCCGCAAGTTCCAGCACCAGGAGATCAGCGCCTTCCTTGCGACCTACTCTGAGGCACAGCGCGTGTACGCGGCGTGTGTGCTCCCAGTCGTGGCTGCCTGTGGCGCCGTCCGAGCAGGCAATGGAATAGGCCCTGGTATCGTCTATGAGCGTCTTCATACACAAGGCACATAACAGATACAAAACCTCCCGGCCAGCCAAAAAAGGCGTTTTCCGGGGTTGACAAGACAATCTCAATGGTGCATGGCCGAAGAAGCGATTAACTGATGCAGAAAAACCGCTGTTGTAGGCGAAAGGATGAGCCATATATACACCGAGGGAACGACCGGAGAGCGCAAACCCGGCCGCACCATTTCCCGCACTCAATCAAATGAAGCAAACATGCACAATGGTTCGGAGGACGGATCCGATGTACGATTTTCTTTTGAGCGATGAACAACTGGAGTTGCGCGAGGAGGTAAGAGACCTGGTCCGATGGGTCCCCAAGGACATGATTCTGGACATGGATCTGGATCGCATACGGTTTCCCAAGGAGTTCCTGGGGGAAGCGGGCAGGAGGAACCTCATGGGGTGCCGCTATCCCGTGAAGTGGGGCGGCAGGGGAATGGATTGGGCGACCACCTGCATGATCATGGAAGAGGTGGGCGCCCTGGGCTATATCTTTGCGTGCGTTTTCGGGGTGGGCGCTGAATTGGTTTGTGACGCCGTTATTCTTCACGGCACCGACGAGCAAAAGGAGAAATACGTAAAACCTCTGCTCCGCGGCGAGATGTTTGCGGCTGAATGCCTCACCGAGCCCAGAGGAGGTTCCGACTTTTTCGGCACCACAACACGGGCGGATGATTTGGGAGATCACTTCCTTCTCAACGGGCAGAAGCGGTTCATTGTGGGGGCCGAAGGGGCGGATTTCTTCCTGGTATATGCGCGCACCGACCCGAAGGCCCAACCCCATAAGGCCCTGACCTGCTTTTTGGTTGACAGGGGACCGGGGGTGAGAACCGAGTATTTGTACGGCCTCATGGGCTGTCGCGGGGGCGGAGCAGGCCGGGTGGTTTTCAAAGACGTACGTGTTCCCAAGGAGAACGTGGTGGGTGAGGTAAACGGGGCCTATGGAGTCTTCAATACCATGATGATTCCGGAGAGGCTGGGCACTGCGGCCATGACCGTGGGTGCGGCCCGGCCGGCCCTGGATGTGGCCACAGGCTATACGACCCGTAGAAAGGCCTTCGGCCGCACCATTTCCGAGTTCCAGGGCGTGAGCTTTCAGGTGGCGGAGGCCGCCGTACTCCTGGATGCCTCCCGGTCCATGGTCTACACCACTGCACGGGCCGTGGACGCCGGTGTGGAGCCGCGCAGGGTTAGACGCCTGGTCTCCGAGACCAAGAAGTTCGTGACCGAGTCCTGCCAGAAGGCGGCCCACCATGCCATGCAGGTAATGGGCGGCATTGGATATACGAACATCTTTCCTGTGGAGCGAATCGTGAGAGACTTGCGGCTCGCTTCCATCTGGACCGGCACCAACGAGATCATGGCCGCCATCACTGCGGGCGAGTGGTATCGCGAACACGCAAAGGATCGGGACCGAGCCCCGAGAGACTTTGAGAACGACGCAGCAGAAGCCGGGGCCCTGGAGGAGAAGGTGTACGAGTGACCGAGCCGGCTACAACCCGGCCGGATCCCGTGCCTGAGTCTCCGATCTTGCATGACGGGTTTCCCGCGGTTTCGAAAAAGGAGGGTGTTATGGAAGAAAAAACATGGAAGACCTACAATCCCCGGGGGAAATACCGGGTCATTATCACCAAGGATTTGCCCGGGGCCGAATGGCTCGAGATCCTTAAGGCCGCAGGATGCCGTGTGGATGTCCGTACGAGTGATCAGCCTTTGGGAATAGATGAAATCAAGGCCGGGATAGGTCATGAGTGCCATGGGGCCATAGGTCAACTGAATGAACCCTGGAAGGCCGATCTCCTGGATGCCTTTGCCGGTGCGGGCGGGCGTGTGTACAGCAATTATGCGGTGGGATACGACAACGTGGACGTGGTTCAGGCCACCCGCCTTGAAATTCCTGTTGGAAACACCCCGGGCGTCCTTACAGAGGCCACGGCGGAACTGGCCGTGGCATTGACATTTGCGGCTGCAAGGCGGTTGGCTGAGGGTGACAGGTTCATGCGTGAGGGCCGATTCATTGGCTGGTTGCCCTCGCTCTTTGTGGGAAAACTCCTGTGGAGAAAGACCGTAGGAGTCATCGGGGCCGGGAGGATAGGCACGGCCTACGCGCGCATGATGGTGGAAGGCCACAAGATGAACCTCCTCTACTACTCTGTCAGGCCCAAAGAGGGACTTGAGACTGCCGTGGCGGCCTATGGAGATTTTCTGACCTCACTGGGAGAACCCCCTGTTCCGTGCCGCAGGGCCGAATCTCTCGAGGATCTGCTCAAAGAGGCGGACGTGGTGAGCCTCCATGCATCCCTGAACGAATCCACAAGGCACATCATTGATGGAAAAAGCTTGGAATTCATGAAAGAGGACGCCATCCTGGTCAACACTGGGAGGGGACCTTTGATGGATGAGGCGGCCCTGGTTGAGCACTGCCGGAAACACCCTTCGTTCACGGCTGCACTGGATGTTTTCGAAGACGAACCCGCTATGAAGCCCGGACTAAAGGACCTGCCCAATGTGGTCCTGGCTCCCCATGTGGGGTCCGGGACGGTCTGGTCCAGGGAGGCCATGGCCGTGCTTGCCGCATCAAACGTGGCCGGCGTGCTCAATGGATTTCCGGTATGGGCGGGTTCGGATGTTTCGGCCTTTCTCGGGCAGGGACCGCCTGAGGCGGCACCGAGCATCGTGAATGCAGAGGAACTGGGGCTGCCGGCCTTTCAAGAAAATGAATCATGACATCACATGCAGGAGCAAGATTAAGAGCAAGAGCAAGAAAAATGGTATCAATTCATTTGCGATGAACTATAACCCTTCTTCAATACACCTTAAGCTTGCCATGGCGGTACCCAAGGACCTCCAGGGTATCGTTCACTACTACGAATGCATGGGGATCCATACCGAAAATGAGTTCCTTGAGGCGAGGAAGCTCGGTCATAGTGGTAATGGTGAGTATCACCTCTTTTTCCTTCCCTGCATACGCGCCCTTGCCGTGAAGAAGGGTTACGCCGCGGTTGACCCGGCGCATGATCATATCTGCAATCTCAGCCGACTTGTCCGAGATTACGTATATGAGCTTGCGGCGGTTGAATCCCGCCATGATGCCGTCCATGATTCTGCCGCCGGCGTATACAAAAATGATTGAGTACAGGGCCTTGTTCAGATCGTGGAAATATGCCCCGGCAGCCAGCACCAGTGCGTTGACTCCGAAAAAAACCGTTCCCAGGCGCAGTCCGAAACGCCGGTTGAGGTATATGGCAAGGATGTCCAATCCCCCGGCCGACCCTATGGAGCGGAGGATCAGGCCGCTTCCAACGCCGCAGATCACACCGGCCAGGAGTGCGGCCAGGATCGGATCCTCTATGGTGAAAGGCGGCAACCTGACCAGGGTGCAGGCAAGGGAGAAGAGAAACATGCCTGCTATGCTGTAGATCATGAATTGGCGGCTTACATTAAACCATCCCAGAATGAGAAGGGGGATGTTCAGAAGGAAGTAGACCGGTCCCATGGGCAGGGAAGGCGACAGGTACTGAATTATCAGGGCCACTCCCACCACGCCGCCGCTCAGGAACTCATTGGGGACCAGAACGGCCTGTAGACCCACCGCAAAGATCAGGCTTCCCGCAAAGATGAGGCCGAGGTTCCTGGCGGCGCGGGAAGCCTTTTGGGAGAGAGGTTCCCCTACGTGCTTCGGGCTCCGCTTTAGTGGCTTGCGTCTAAACATTATCGGATTCCGCCTTGAATCAATTCCTACAATCAAAAACGGATCAAGACATCAAACACAAAGGCGCGAGCCTTGTGATGGGAATCCGTTTCAGCATGACGTTTTCGGGCCTGGCCCGTTCTAAATTGAGCAGGCCGCCATGAGATCGCTTACGCGGTGAAAAACATCGGTCAATCTCAGAACCCCTACGATCTGTTTTCCCCGTGTCACCAGCAGGGACTGATGAAGGCCCAGGATCAACTGGTGAATAGCCTCGTTCAATGTGGCGTCTTCAGCGACATACTCTCCTTGGGTCGGAGTGTGCATGATGTCCTTGGCCTTCAGGGTCGAGGCCTTGCGGCAGATGTCGTCAATCGGCTGTTTCCAGAGGCCGTAGTCCGATATCATTTTCCGAATGCTGTCCGCCTTGAGTCCATAGAGTCCTTCCACTTCTCCAAGGTCCCCAAGCCCTTGATACTTGGGTTCAAGAGCCTTTAGTGCGTCTATCTGGCTTATCTTGCCCACTACATTCTGATCTTTATCCATAACGAGCACTGCTCTATGGCGATATCTATTCTGATCGAAATTTTCCTGAGCCTCTTTAAGGGCTAAGACAGCATCTCCCAGGCTTGAGTCTTCAGATACAGTCGCATAATCCGCAATCGGAACCATCATTTCTTTTACTAGAATTGATTCCATCAGTCACCTCCTTGTATTTTATTATGATTTTTATCAATTTCTTTTAATTTTCTTAGAATAGCACTGGGTGATTCCAAATTAGAGCTATTAAGTATGCTATCCATATCAATAGAAGATATTTTGGTCTTATTCATAACCGTTTTCTTATACGCTTCTAACAATGTATTCAGCAGAGTTGGAAGATCACATGGTTTGGTAAGAAAAGTATAAGCCTGATTATAGACGCTGTCTTTTTCAGGATCAAATGAGCCATGGCCTGTTAGAATCACGATCTCGATCCAGGGATAATCCCTCTTAAGATTCACCAAAACCTCTTTGCCGCTCATGCCCGGCATTTTCAAATCCAAAATTGCAACGTCAATTGGATACTTACGGACCACTTCTAAAGCCTTATCGCCCCTATTGACGGCTATTACATTAAACTCCCGGATCTGAAGCCTGCGCTTAATGCTGTCAAGAAGCGCTTCTTCGTCATCCACAAGAAGTATGTTGATGTTGTCTTCTGTCACAATAACAATCCTTATTGTTATTTGGTGTGTCTTTGACTTTTGCTTAGATGGTCCCTTTGCCCACAAAGGGCAAAGGGACCCGCGAGTTTAGACCGGGAACTGCATCCACTGCCAGTATCCTAGAATGACCCAGAACCATAGTACGACAAAGGAGAGCAGCAACACAATAAAGCCGTGCACAAAGAAGTCCTTCATGGTGACCAGTTGCTCGCCCGTCTCATAATCCTTGGCCAGTGCAAAGATAATGGCGTTGTTGGGGGTGCCGATTATCAGCATGTGGGCGAAGGAAGAGGCAAACGCGGTGGCAAGCCCCACCATGATGGGGGATGCGCCGGCAATGGTGGCCATGGGTACGCAGATGGGACCGATGGCCGCTACGGTTGCGCCGTCACTCATGAAGTTTGTGAGCACCCCTGTAAACAGTGAGGTGGCGATTGCCAGCCCGGACCCGGTACTGGTGAGAAAGTCCGGCAGGATTCGTACAAATGAATCAGCGATCCAAAGGGCCGCTCCAGTGGCTGCCAGACCGGTGCCCATGGCGCTTGCCGCTGCATAAAGCGCCACCACATCCCAGTGGATGGAGTTGATCTCCTTCCAGCGAAGGATGCCGAGGATATTGAGGGCCACAAGGGCGAGGATCACCGGACCTCCCATTCCGTAAGTCCCGGAAAAGGCCGACCACAGGAAAATCAACACAACCAGTACGATCGCGGTCTTGTATTCGTCCGCGGTCATTTTGCCGATTTTCTCGGACTCACGCCGAACAGCGGCAGACACATCAAGTTTGGTGATGGTCCGTTTATTCCGGCTCCAGAAATAAAAATACAGCCCCACGATAACCGCCATGACCGGTACAAAGGGCAGGCCGTACATCACCCATTGGCCGAATGAGAGGCTGATGCCGTAGTCACCCAGAATGCCGATCATGATGGCGTTCCGGCCCCCGGCCGCCGGAGATCCGGGTCCTCCCACATTACACGCGTAATTAAGGGTCAGCATCATCATCACGACGAGGGCCTTGTCCTTGGAAATGCCGCCCACCTTGACGGCGCCCATGTAGACCATCATGAATATGGGGGCAATGAATGCAATTAGTGCGTGCTCGGACAGGAACGATGCGGTCACAGCCACCATGGGGGCGAATATCAAGGACATGCGAGCAAGGGATGTGCTGGGGGAGAGAAGCAGAATGCCGATGCGCCGGTCAAGTCCTGTCTTTGATATGGCCGCCGCCATTGCCAGGACGCCGAAGATGAAAATGACCGCATCCTTGGCATAGGCCCGAGCCACGCCGTCCGGAGGCAACACCCCGAACCAATACATGAGAACCCCCACCAGGAGGGCGGTTATGCCCACCGGCACGGCGCCGGTGGCCCAGAAAAGCGCGGCCACAAAAAGTACCCCGATCATTACATGGGCGCGCTTCATGGCCGCTTCGGGCCCCAGCACCTGTCTCGTGCCGTCGGGGGCCTTTTCATACAATCCGGCCCTTTCTGCATAATATTGGGCCACGGTCTGCCCGGTCTGGAGGCGTCGATAATCGGAATACCCCAAGATCACCTCTTCCTGAGCGCTGCCTTTGGGAGTGGTCAACAGCATGCGGAGCCTATCGGACGGAGGCAGAAAGTAAAGCAAGGTAAAGACCAGGGCGCCTATGAGGATTATGCCGGGCCTTGCATTCTGAACGCCGATGAACCAGTCCTTGAAACTCTTTTTCTCAACCATGGGAATTTCATGGCGAAGCATTGCATAGGTACGTTCTTGACGGCCTGATTCAATTACATCTGTAAGTTCATCAATGCTGCATGGTTTTTGAAGGTAACTGAATACGTCATGCTTTCCTGTCACGCGCGCTGATTCAATGTTGCCATGACCTGTAAGCATAATTATCTGGACTTCTGGGCGAATATTTTTTAGCTCTCTTAATGTTTGTATGCCATCCATTTTTGGCATTTTCTGGTCCAATACAACAACTTCAGGATTTTCATGACGCACTATTTTTATTGCATCTTCTCCGTTGTTTACATCCAGAACATTATACCCTCGCACTGAAAGCTGTTTTGCAAGAGATATGCGGAACTGGTCTTCATCATCTACAAGCAAAATGGTAGGTTTAGCCCTTGCCTCATGTTTCTCGTTGTTTTGAGTCATATTGATGACCTCCAAATTTAGTAATTAACTATTAATATCGTTAGAAGCTCCTTATCCTGCAATTCAACTATCGGTTGAGCGGCCGGTGTTAACAGGCAGAACCACAGTAAAGGAACTGCCGACCCCCGGTTCGCTTTCAACTTCTATTCGACCTCCGAAACCTTCTACTATGTTCTGACTGATGGAAAGCCCCAGTCCGGTTCCCTTGCCCACATCCTTGGTAGTGAAAAAGGGCATGAAGATTTGCTGGACCTGCTCTGCGTCCATGCCCATGCCGTCGTCCGCCACTGTAATCTTCACCCAGTCACCCTCCAGGCGCGTTCTCAGTGTGATGGTGCAACCCTCTGTTACTGCATCGCTGGCATTATTTATAAGATTTAGAAACACCTGCCGTATTAGATCAGGGTCCAGCATGATTTCCGGGATGTTAGAATCAAAATCCCGTACCACTGTTATATTGGATACTGCGAACTCCTGTCCCTTAACCCCTGAAACTACGTCGTCTAGAAGCTGCTGCACATTGCAAGGAACCGCTTTCGGATCGGTTCGACGTACGAAACTCAATATCTTCTTGGTAATACTCTTGGCACGGTAAACCGCCTTATCGATTTCATCAAGTTCCTTGATAATGGCTTCCGGAGTCCATTCAAGGCCCAGCCGTTCATCCAGCATATCCCTTATCACGCCTGACTCGCTGGCGATAATGGCCAATGGGTTGTTGATTTCATGAGCCACTCCTCCTGCAAGTTGCCCGACAGCCACCAGTCTGTGGGTATGATAAAGCTGGCTCTTTAATTCCGCACGGTCATGTTCAAGCGTTTCTATCCACCTGACTATCCGCTTAACGATTAACCAAATAATGATCATAAGGGCCAGGACCAGCACTGCACTGCCTAAGATCATGTTTTTGCGTATGCTGTCCATTTCTTGCAGGGCAATATCCTTGCTTTGCAGCATGAGCAGGCACCACGGAACCTCCTTGAGCCAGGTGTATGCCAGGAGCATCTGTTGGCCGTTTAGGGTGATTTCGGTGACGTCGGCGCTTTTATCCTCGGGTGGCATGAAAACCGCCGGCTCGAGCAGTTTGCCGAACTCGGTATCAACCGCCTGAAACAGGCCTTCACGATTGATCAAGAATCCGTCCACTTGCTTTCCGTGGCTCGTGGTTGTGATAAAACCGTGTAGTTTGTTCGGGTCCAGGCTGGTGCGGATCACGTAATACCCGCCGTTGATGAATTGCTTTACTCCGATTGTGAAGTGGGGCATGCGCCTGAAGCCCAGATATAAATCGGTTACGATATAACTTTGGGGATTGTTGGTGAGTTCCTCATACCAGTTTTCTCGGCTGTAATCATTTCCCAGAAGGTGTGGGTAAGGACCGGCATAGCCGATCTGGACACCGTATGGGTCAATAAACCCGATATCAACAAAGCCCTCGTCAGCCTTTCTCAGGTTGGCCAAATAGTTATCCATTTCTTCCTGACTTGGAGTGACACTGAAGTCTTTTTCATAAAATAGACTGAATATGCTGACGATCCTTTTTTGCATGTAAAGGGATATGGTATTGCGCTGGCTTTCGGCTACAGCCGCCAGGTGCAGCCGCGCGCTCTCATGTAGGGAGGCATTGAACTTGTGATTAAAATAGAGTGTGAGGATAGTTATCGGAATCAGATAGGCTATCAGCAGACCAATCTGCAACACGCGATTCAGATAACGGAAATACTTTTTCCGGGATTTCCCGTCGGCATAAATATACCCCCCATCAGCGATGGATTTGGGTGCTTTCGGATGGGTTGACGCGCCGCTTCGTTTTTCGATATTTGTCATGGGTTTTTTCAAAAGCCCACAAAAAAAGCTCATGCCACATTCGAGCGCCTTGTACGGCGATTAACGTCCGTGTTCGAAGCCCGGGTTGATGGACATCTAAGTCCGGTATCGGGCCGCGGGCCAGCCCCGTTACAACTACATGCTTAGTACGAGAAATTTTTCTCAAGGTCAAGAAATACAGTTGTTCATGAAAACCAGTGATTCGTCTTTGCCTGATTTCATAACCACTCAAACGCTTTACTCTATTAGCGTTCGATCCCGGTTGATTATGGGACTTGGGCGATTTTCCCGGTGAAATGTGTCGGAACTCGGGGCGGTTCCACAAGTCGATCGACTTAAGACCTTGTCAGCGAAGTGACTTTGCGCGGGCTTTTTCATCCCAGACACGGACCAGCTCGTCCTTTTGTTCCTCGAAGCGAAGGGCCTGCTCCTCCACCAGGGCCTCGGCTTCCCGGGATGTCATGTCCCATGTCTGCCTGACGAAAGTGGCCACACGTGCGTAGTAGAGTGGCGTGACCAGATCAATGAGATTGCCCCGATTGATGCTCCAGGTATGGAATTCGGCTGCAAGCTCGTAGAGGATCTGGACCCAAACGTCCGTGGGGAGATGAAACTCCTCGCTCTTCATCCCTGCGCAGGTCTCGATCTGCGCGAAGCAGTCCGGGCAAAAGATATCCTTCCAGAGTGGCGAGAACTGCTGGTAGCCGGTGCGAAAGAGCTGGATCATACCTTCCAGGTTTACGGAAACCGGTTCGGGCTCGATTGAGCCTTCAAAACCGAAGGTCTCCAGGGCTTGGCTTCCACGGACCCCCTTCCAGTGGGTCTCGTATCGTTCCATGAGGCTGAAGATGGTCCAGACCACCTGGCGGAACATGGGCCCCAGGTGTTGGCCCGGGTCCTTGGCGTCGTGGATCTTCACTCCCAGGTTGGACTGGCACATCCGGAAGTTCTGGGTGATGGCGTTTGTGGTCATCCAGATGTCGATGCCGAAACGCGCCACCTCGGTGGTCCATACATCCTGCTCACAGTAGAATTTGGCAACATCGCGGGATATGGCAAAGTCCCCGCCGATGGGCTGGCGGATCCGTTTTCCGTAAAGGGCCCGGGTCAGGTTGTAGACGATGTTGTTGGTGATTGTGCCGTCGTATTTGTGGCGGACGTAGACCGGCGCCACGAACTGGTAGTCCATCTCCAGCACAGGCTCCATGAGAAAGCGGATCCAGTCGGGGGTGATGCTCCGAAGGTCCGAGTCCACTACGGCACATGCCTTGACCTTAAGGCGGTGGGCTGCTTCGAATACGCTTCTAAGCGCGGTGCCTTTGCCTCCCGGTCCCCGGTAGATGGAAATTATCTTCTCCTGCCAGGGTTTGATCTCGAATTCCCTGGCCGCTTCTCGGGAGTCGTCCGTTGAGCCGCCGTCCGCCACTAGAATGAGGCACCGCCGGTCTTTGTAGTGTTTGTTGAGCCCGTGGGTCACCATCTGAATCACATGGGCGATGGTTTTTTCGTTGTTGTAACAGGGGATGCCCACCAGGATGTCGGCGGATTCTATCTCCTCGATGCGCTTGGAGGTGTAGGCGCGAAGTGCCGTGTCGTACTGCATGGAAAGCCCTCCTTTCCGGATTGAAAACTACACAGTGCCCAAAAAGCCTTTCCGGATCGGCACAAGTCAGGTCGCGCAACATTTCCTGTAAAAACCCATGCCTCTAATCTCTGTATCTGTAGGAGCAGCCGTACTCCCGGCCAACCAGTGGCAGCAACCGGAAGCCCCGTCCACACTACTACGGAACCCTTGGAGTCTTCGCCACCGGGGTAGTCGGATACAGCGGGCCATGATCCTCTGCAAAGACCATAGCAATCAGTATATTCGAAGGTGCTGGAGAATCAACCCAAACATGCATGGCGGCCCTTCTCCATCCCCGTGCATGAAAACGCTTCTGCAGATGTTTGGTGATGCTCGTTGCGGCACGACACGGGGGCCTTGCCCTACGGACCTACGCACGCCGGTGCAGGGATCGACGTCCCTGTCGATCCGGTATTGGAATGTTTTCACGGTAAATTGCATTAAGCCATATGGAAGGTATTCTTTTCGAGGTCATTGATCAGCATGTGGCTTCGTATCATGCTGCCGAGGTCCTGGAGACCGCCCTCATAAACCAGAAGGGTTTTGTAACCTATTACTTGGTGGACTCGGATCCCGATTGGCTGGGCCGGCTCGGAAAACACAGGCAGGTCTTTGAAGAGCGCCTGGCGGATTCCCGCAGAGTGATCGATTCCGAGGAACAGGCGGTAATAATCCGCCGGATCGAAGCGCTCTATTCGGTCATGAGGGAACATTTGCCGGCCGCGGGTCTTGTCCATTCCGCGCCGGGGCCCTCTTTCCGTCCAATAATGGCAAGGGACCCGGACCGCTTGAGATTTTGAATTGACCCCCAGCCCTTTGAGGGGTTAATATTCTTCCTGTGCCAGGGAACTGGTGACTGCTTTCCTGCAAACTTACACCTTTTGCCTATCTCTCAGGAGGCGGCTGTGCAGAACATAAAAGTTAAGCAAATGATGGTTCCACTTGAGGATTATGCAACGGTATCTGAAAATGCCACCATGTACGATGCCGTAATCGCCCTGGAAAGGGCGCAGAAAGAGTATGACCAAAATCAGTATCGTCATCGTGCCATCCTGGTTTTTGACGATAAAAATAAAATAGTGGGCAAAATCAGTCAGTTGGATCTAATCGTGGCCTTGGAACCTGACTACAAGAAATTTATAGATGTGAATGCACTATCTCACACCGGCTACAATCTGGATTATATCGAGTCTTTTTCGCGTGCAGGTCTGTGGAGAAAGCCACTTGATGAGATATGCAGTAAGGCCGCCTCAATGGAAGTCAAGAATTTCATGTACTCACCAAAAGAAGGTGAGTTTATTGACGAAGAGGCTGAGATGAATGAGGCCGTGCATCAGCTAATAGTAGGCAAGCATCATTCTTTGCTCGTAACACGCGGTGATGATATTGTGGGAATATTAAGGTTGACAGATGTATTTAAGATGGTTTGTGAAAGCATAAAGGCATGTAAGCTGTAGGCTTTTTTGAGATTATCCGGCCGATACTCCATAAGTTAGCAATTTTAGGTTATTTGGTAAGTATTTTTTTATGCTTATTTAAAGCATGTCATCCGCGATGTTTTGAAGAGGAGGTTATGGAATGCTGGTCAAGAACTGGATGAGCAGGAACCTGATAACCGTCGGTCCGAATGACAGCATGATGAATGCTGTAAACCTTCTCCGAGAACATGATATTCGCATGCTGCCGGTCTTGAAGGATGGGAGACTTGTGGGTGTGGTCACGGACCGGGACATCAAGCGTGCGTCTGCATCGGATGCCACCACCTTGGAGATCCACGAACTCATGTACCTTGTTTCCAAAGTCAAGATCAGTGACATCATGACCGCAAAGGTCGTAACCGTCCCCGAGGACTACACAGTCGAGGAAACGGCGGAAATCCTTCTTGAAAAAAAGATTTCCGGCGCCCCTGTGGTGGACGGGGAAGGTACGGTCAAGGGGGTAATAACACAGACGGATCTTTTCAAAGTCCTCATCTCCATCACAGGGGTGGAAAAGCGCGGCATCCAGTTTGCCTTTCTCTTGAAAGACGAACCAGGCAGCATAAAACAGGTCGCCGATATCATGCGTCGATACGGTGGCCGTATGGCCAGCATAATGACTTCCTACGAGAATGTGCCTGAAGGCCACCGCAAGTGCTACATCCGTATGTACGGAGTGGATAGATTCAGGCTGGAGGATCTCAAGGGGGAGCTTCAGGAAAAGGCCCGTGTCCTTTATATGGTCGACCATCGCGAGAACAGGCGGGAGATCTACCAGTAAAGCTTTGAGATGAGCCGTGCATGGGAAGTGAGGCCTTCTGCGTTCCAAAGGGTTCTTGAGTGCAACTGCAATAGGTTGTTGCCTCTGAGACGGTTTCGGGCTTCATAGGCTTACCTTTGCAGGGCGCGACTTTTTAGCATTATTGCCTCCCAACCGACAACAGGCCTCGTAAGACACTTTTTAGCCTGTCCACACTGTTTCCCTTTTTCTCAACAACGACATCCGCTCTCAAAAAGGGGCCCTTGAGGGCCTCTGCATCCGGTGCAAAGCAGTGCAGTACAACAGGGACACCTGGTATGCGCCCCTCCAGAGTGTCCAGGATGTCCGAACCGTTTGTGTCAGGCAGGTCCAGGTCCAGCACCAACACGTCAAGGGGATCGGGCCTTCGGATCGCCTTTAAGACCTCCATGCCGTTCTTTGCCGGCTTTACACGGTATCCCTCGTCCATCAAGGTTGTGGACCTTTTGTACGATAACGGAGCGGTTTCTGAAGGCCTTCCCCGAGAAACCCTCGTTTATGTGGATTCTCTCCAGGCCTTCCGGCTCCATGCCCTTGTGGGCTGCCAGTTCGAGATATGGCTTATCCTTTTCCTTTCGGAAATTTCCACGCAAAAACATGATGCAGCAATTGGAAAAGCCCCTAGCGAAGGCCTTGCTTTCCGTTTGGGATGCGTCTTGAATCAACTACTCGCCCAACGCGTGGGCGGAACCAACTTGCAGGCGTATCGCCGCCGTTTCCGTAGCGAACTTGACGGTTGAGGAAAACAGGATATATTAAACGTTGAACGTGTGATCAAGAGAACACCTTTTTAACTCAGGCATGTCCCCTGGTTAGGGCAAGGAGAAACTCGCATGTACCTATCACTGATTGTTACTTTTGTGCTGCTCATGGGATTGGTCATTGCCGGCGTTCAGAACGCTGCACCCGTTGATCTGAAGTTCCTGGCTTGGTCTTTTCAACTGTCGGTCACAGGACTTATTTTTTACGCCGCCCTGCTGGGGGGCTGCATCGTTGCCTTGCTGACCCTGCCCGGATTGGTGAGGCAGGTGCTCCAGAATCGCTCTTTCAGAAAAGAGGTGAGGGAACTTAAACAGCAGGTCGGCCGGATCCATAAACAAACCGACTCAGGCGAAACCTAAGAATCCTTACACGGCAACCAGAATTCAACCATGATTATTGAAAAGATAAGGCAGAGACCGCGGATCGTTTGGGCTATACTTGCCGTGGCCGGCACAGGCCTATTGTTGCTGCTTGTTTCCTTTCACACGGATGAGTCTTCCCTCGAAAGGATCAAGAACCGCGGGGAGATCACGGTCCTAACCCGGAACAACGGGCACTGTTACTACGATTACCAGGACCGGCCCATGGGATTTGAGTACGACCTGGCAAGGGCCTTTGCCGATTACCTGGGCGTGGAGCTGCGTGTCGGGGTTCCGGATTGGCGGAATATTTTTGAGGAGTTGAAAGAAGGGAAGGGGGACTTCATCGCTGCGAGCCTAACCATTACTCCTGCGCGGAAAAGGCTGGCCGACTTTTCAAACGGGTATCTTACCGTACAGCAGCGAGTCATTGTGCACCAGAGCGATTACAATTTCAGCGACATGCAAGACCTCAACGGCAAGACGGTTTATGTCCGCAGGGGAACCCCTTACGAGGATCGCCTGCGGGAACTTAAGGGGCATGGCATGGACATAAAGATCCGGCTCCACGATGAGCTTCCCACTGAAGATTTCATTCGCATGGTCGCGGAAAAAGAGATCCCTGTTACAGTGGCCAATTCCAACATAGCGCTTTTGAACCGCCGCTACTATCCCGAGGTGAAGGTATCGTTTCCTCTGGAAGAACCACAGTTGTTGGGGTGGGCCGTAAGAAAGGGTAACACCGCTTTAAAAGAGGAGATAAACTCGTTTTTCGATAATATAATTGAGGATGGAACATACGCCAAGATTCATGACCAGTATTACGGAAATGTGGAGATCTTCGACTACGTGGATCTGCGCAAGTATCACGCCAGAATTAAGACGCGTTTGCCCGGGTACCGTGCTACCATCATGGAGGCCGCCGATAAATACGGGTTTGACTGGCGACTCATAGCGGCCATGGTATATCAGGAGTCCCATTTCGATCCCCAAGCCATGAGTCACACCGGGGTCAGAGGTATAATGCAGCTTACGGAAGTCACTGCGAACGAGATGGGCGTTAAGGACAGGCTCGATCCCACCCAGGCGATCCACGGAGGGGTTCGCTACCTCGGAATGCTCTATGACCGCCTTGACGGCATCCAGGAACCGGACCGCACCTTTATGGCCCTTGCCGGCTTCAACGTGGGTTACGGGCATGTTCGCGATGCGCAGAAGCTGGCTGTGGAAATGGGGATGGAACCCGAAAGCTGGGCCGCCATCAAGCAGGTCCTTCCGCTGCTAAGATATCCCAAGTACTACAAGCAGACCGAACACGGTTATTGTCGAGGGACCGAGCCGGTTCGATACGTCAAGCGGATCCGGACCTATTATGATATCCTTAAGAGAGATGCCGTGAATTCTTCATATAGCTCGTCGCAAATGAATTGATACTTCTTCGTGCTCTTAATCTTGCTCTTGCTCCAATTATAATAAAGGAATGAATTCTGAAAGAGATTGTTTCTATGATAGTATGGTTGATCAAAAAAATAGCCCTGACAGAATTTGTGAGTCACAAGCAAACTATGGATTCGAGCAGGAGCAAGATTAATAGCAAATATTTATAGGATTATGAAAATAGGGATCAACATCAGTCAAGGCCCATGGGCCGGGCATGCTGCGGGACCTTGGCCCATAATCTGCGCTCTTTTCTTGGTGGCGTTTTTCTGCTCCGAGGCTGCGGGCTTGGAGGTGAATTATGTCCCCGGGGTTGAGGGGGCCCCTGATAAGCGGGTTGAGCAGCTTCTAAAGGATGTTGCAGACACCTTCTCTCTCAGGGAAACTTCTCCTGCAGGCCTGGAGACGCTCAGGAGGCGGGTTGGTGGTGACGTCTTGCGAATGCTCGAGGTGTTGCGGTCCGAGGGCTACTATGGTGCCCAAGTCAAAACGGTGCTGGAAGAGGATTCAGACCCTGTGGAGGTCCGATTCAAGGTGGATGCGGGGCCTCTATACAATGTCGAATCCGTGAATTTGACATTTGCAGGGGCGGACGATCCTCTGAAGGATCCTATGCTCAAGGAAAAGTGCAAGGATTTGATGGAAGAGGGAGCCCCGGCCCGTGCATCGGACATTGTTGACGCCGCCGACGGCCTGGCGGCCTTGTTGAAAAACCATGGGTACCCGTTTGCAAAGGCCGATCGACCCAGGGCAGTTGTGGATCACACAGGTGAGACCGTCAGGGTGGAGATATCTCTGGACCCCGGTGTCAAGGCGGCTTTCGGCCCCACCGTGGTCTCCGGGCTCGAAGACGTGGAAGAGCGGTTTGTTCTTACAAAGCCCACCTGGAAAGAAGGTGATCCGTATAACGCTTCCATGCTTCGAGAGACCAGGGATCGCTTGATTTATACTGGGCTTTTCGCCTCTGTGGATGTGAGGCCCGGCGAATCAATTGATCCTCAAGGACGCATACCCATCCATATGGACTTCAGAGAAAGGAAGCACAGGACCATAAGCTTCGGTGTGGGGTACAGGACCGACAAAGGCCCCGGGCTGCAGGGGTCATGGGAGCACCGCAATTTCTTGGGCCGGGGAGAGAGACTATTTGTTGACACAACCTTCTCCGGGGATCGGGTGGCGGCGGAAAGCGTTTTCAGAAAACCTGGGTTTCTGCGCGCGGACCAGTCTCTCATAATTGAAGCCGGCACAGGCATTGAAAGCCCCGATGCCTTCACCAGCCGGCATGTTCGGACGACCGTGGGGTTGGAACGCAGGATTTCGGAACGACTTACTGCCGGAGCGGGCATAGGCCTGAAGGCCTCCCGGGTGGATCACCTGGGCCGGGAAACGGATCATGGATTGCTCTCATTCCCGCTACGGCTCGACTGGGATTCCAGCGACGACCTCTTGAATCCCCAAAAGGGTATGCGCCTTAGGCTCAGGCTGGCTCCGTACGCCGATATCCTGGAAAAGGGCCTATATTTTGTCCGGGGCTACGCCGGCCTGACCTATTATCTGCAACTGCTGAAAGACCCGGATTTGGTCCTGGCGACCCGCTGGGGCGTAGGGAGCATTATAGGTGCATCCCTTGACAATATTCCGGCGGATGAGCGCTTTTATGCGGGCGGCGGAGGATCGGTTAGAGGAATCTCCTTTCAGACGGCGGGAGCACTTGACGGCACGGTTCCAAGAGGCGGCCGGTCCATTATGGAGATGTCCTGTGAACTCAGACTCCGCCTGACCCCTTCCTTAGGGGTGGTGGGTTTTGTTGACGGAGGCCGGGCCTTTGAGGGGACACGGCCCGGTACAGGCGGAAGTATTCTATGGGGGGCGGGGATGGGGTTAAGGTACTTCACCTTTATTGGTCCGCTTCGCCTTGACGTGGCAGTGCCCCTGAATCGAAGGGAAGGGGTGGACGATGCATTTCAGTTCTATCTGAGCATCGGGCAGGCGTTTTGAGTGTGCGGGCGAATTGAATACTGCGATCTTCTCTCGATCCCTTGCTTTGTATAAAATGAAAGGTTGTAATGCTTTACCACAATACCATTCACCCACGCAGAAATGGAGGACGGATATGGCTGTTACATATGCTGTGGAGAACGTCATGTCCCCGAACATCGTGACCGTGGACAGCCGGTCTTCTCTTGGTGAGGCCGCAAGAGTCATGGTGGAAAAGGGCATAGGATCGGTAATCGTGACCAGCAACGGAGAAATGACGGGCATTATCACGGAAAGGGACCTTCTGAAAAGGTTCTGCCTGGATAGCAATTTTGCCGCATCCCTTGTGGAGGAGGTCATGAGCCGCCCGCTCATAACCATTGAAGGTCATGCGACCATAGGGCAGGCCGCGGACCTCATGGCCGAAAAAAAGATCCGCCGCCTGCTGGTTACTCTGGAGGGCGGAATAAGAGGAATTATAACGGAACGGGATGTGATGAGAGCCACCCTATATGTTTTCAAGACCCTGGCCGATGCCACCGTCTGACGCCCGACTGCCTAAAGGGTTCCGCTATGGCCGGGCCCTTCGTCTGCTCATCTGGTCGATTCTCGTCCTGATCCTGGGAATGGTATGCTGCTTCGGGCTGATTCAGACCAGAACAGGCAAGGACCTCTTGGTCTCATGGGTCTCAAGGGCTGTTGAGAGCGGCACCGGTATGCCTTTACACATTGAAGGCCTAACGGGACTCATCCCCTTTGATTTTGTCATAGGGACGGCGGCTGTGGGTGAGACGAGCGACCCATGGCTTCGGATTGAGGGTCTTTCCTTTCAGTGGTTCCCTGAAGGGCTCCTTTCGAAGAGGATTCACATCGGCCGGCTGGAAGCGGACGGGGTGGAGGTCTTAAGGCGCCCCCCCGAGTCCGGAGTACAGCCTGAGCCCGAATCTTCCCGCTTCGAGTGGCCTATCTCCCTTCCTCCGGTTCTGCTGGAACGTTTCGCAGTCGGCAGGTTGTACGTGGATGGCTCCATCCTCGGGGAAGCAGCGGAATTCACCGCCTCCGGGCGAATGACCGTAAGTGATGACGGCCGGGTGATCCGGGGAGACTTCAGGGTCGGGCGGCCGGGCTCTTTGGAGGAGATGGCCGGGCTTAGGTGGATTCTCAACACATCTCCCATGGACTTAGAGCTTGATTTTGATTTGATCCAGCCCGAAGAAGGATTCCTCTCCCGCTTTGCCGGCGTTCATGCGGGCGCGTCCAGGGTTCGGGTCACGGGCAAGGGCCCTCCAGGTGGCTGGGAGGGTGATATGGAAGTGGAGACCCAAGCCTGGGGCTCGATCCGATGTGACCTTCAGGTGGATGCGGCCAGGGATCGGGTGTCCGTCAAGGCCCGGGGTGATTTCGATGTGAACGAGGACCTCATTGAGGAGGCCGCAGCGCATTTTCCGGGGGTTGGAACCGGCGCGTTCTCCTTATCTGTTGCAGCCTCCCGCGAGGGTACGGGCGAAATCGACCATTTGGCCTTGAATGTGGACGGGATGGATGCCCGCATCTCCGGCGTCTTTGATATTAACAGCGGATCGGGCGAGGCCAGGCTGGATTTGGCTGTGCCGGACCTGGCACATTGCCGGTTGCCGGGTTTTGCGGTTTCGAGCGGACGCCTGCATGCCGCGCTTGATCTTAAAGGCAGCCTGGATGAACCCCTTGTCGATTTGACCGCTGAGGTCTCTGATCTGCGCGCACAAGGCATCAAGCTAGGGTCTGCAAAGGCGGTTTTTCTGCTTCGCCCCGAAAAAGGGGCCGGCGCGCCGTTCTTGGAGGGACTGGGAATCCGAGGGGAAGGTTCCTTTTATGACGGGGTTTTCGAGACCGGCGAACTCACCCTTCACAGGCAGAGAGTCAACTGGGACCTGGACATGAGTCTTATGTCCACGGACATGGCGTCCGTTTCCCGTTTACGCGTATTCGACGGTAACCTTGACATGGACCTGAGCGGCCCGGTCCGTATCTCTGAATTGTCCCTGGAGGGTAGTACTCGCATTCGTGTGGAGGACCTGGCAAAGTTGCCCTTTTTGGAGGAAAGCGGATTCAAGGGATCCGCCTCCCTTACGGCTAATATCAAGGCCTCAGGTATGGCCCGGTCCGCGCATGTGGATATGAACGGCCGGCTGAAAGGCCTGGGGCCCATTCCTTCGGAACTCCACCCCCTGGTGGGGGATGCATTGGATTTCAGGGGAAGCCTGGCGCTTGAGGAGGACACGATTCATGTCTTCGATTTAAGAGCGGTTCTCCCGGGGGTGGAGCTCAGTGTGCATGGCAACGCCGACCTCATTGATGAGACCGCCGATTTATCCCTTTTTGCAAGTCTTCCTGATGCGGGTGTGTTTTCCTCTTTAGCGGGACGCTCTGTAGGCGGGAGTCTCGAGGTGAAAGCATCGCTTTATGGCGGCTTCCGGGACCCAAAGGCTGATGTGGAAGCAGTGATTCGGGATCTTGACCTGGAGGCATTCTCAGCGGGGCTTGTCCGGGCAAGGCTTCATGCCCATAGCATTTGGCCTGCGCCTGAGGGACGGATAAACCTTGACATCGTGCATGAGGCGCTGGAACTTGCGGCCGCCTCCGATGTGGCTCTGGATATGCCGTTTCTGAGGCTGCGCGAGATCCGGATTGAGGGGGCCGGGGCGCGCATTTTGGGAGAACTGGCCGTTCATTTGCAGTCCGGGTCGGCCCGGGGTGGTTTTAAAGGGGTTTTTGAGGATCTGGCTCCTGTTGCCGCCCTTTTGGATGAAGAACTGAGCGGGCGCGTTGATTTCTCCGTGGGTCTATCAGAAAAGAACGGGACCCGGAACATAGAGCTGGAAATCCGGCTGGACGACCTTGAGTCCTTTGCAGGTCGGGCCCGAAGCATCCAAATAAGAGGGGAAATGCTGGATGTCTTGGGTGATGCGGCGGGTGAAGTCCATGCAGGCGTCAGCGGTTTTCAACATGGGGATACCGTGGTGGAAGAGCTGTCCATACGTGCAGGAGGTCGCATTGGATCCATAGACTTTGACGCGGAAGGTTCAGGTCTCCTGAAGGAGCCTTTCAGGGTCTCTTCCAGAGGCGTCCTCAATTGGTCGGAGAACGCTCGTGTGCTGGGTCTGGAATTGCTGAATGTGGAGTTCGGCGCTCACAGGCTTATGCTGGCGGAGCCTTCGGAGATACGTCTTACACCGGAAACCGGGCCGGCCACGACCTCGCTCCTGCTGCAAGCGGAACCCGGGCGCCTGGAGATCAGGGGCGGCATGGCGGAACTGATCGACCTGACGGTTTTCTTCGAGGAGATTCCCCTGGGGCTCCTTACCCTGGTAGGCGGGCCGCCCATGGACGGACACGTTGCCGGTACGGTTAGTTTATCAGGCACCGTTCAGGATCCTGAATTCCATGCGGAACTTGCGGCTGAAAATGTGGGGGTCCGCGATCCCGCTCTCAGCCATGTGCCCGGGTTTGACCTGTCCTCCGGCGTTTCTTTGAAAGGCGGGCTCATGGAGGCCCGACTGACAGTGGCTGAGGGGGAATCGCGGCCCATGGAGGTCTTTTTGGCTGTTCCAGTGAGTGCGAGCCTGTCTCCGGTGTCCCTGGAGTTTCCCGGTCAGGGATTAATAAAGGGCCATGTTACCGCGAATCTTGATCTGGGGGTTCTCCCGGCCTGGTTTTCCATGGAGGGCCTGCGTTTATCGGGCCGGCTTTCCTCTGATCTCTCCTTGTCAGGGAGTGTGGCATCTCCCCTGGTGGAAGGGCACGTCCGGATAAATGACGGCACTTGTGATGTCCTTCAAAGCGGGAGCGTGTTCAGGGAGGTGGAGGTCCTTGCCCGTGTGAGCGGAAATGATTTGATACTCGATTATGCCCGCGCGGTAGACGGGAGAGGGGGAAGCCTTGAGGCACAGGGCCGTTTACAGACCTTGGCGGAGGCCGGGTTTCCCTTTGAAGGCCGCCTCGGAATGAATGCATTCAACCTTGTGGGCCTGGACGAGCTCAAAGCGGTGACAGGGGGCGATCTCAAGATCTCCGGGACAATGAATGGAGCCGATCTTTCGGGTTCCGTCCGGGTGGCATCCGCAGAGGTGCGAATCCCGGACCGGCTGCCTCCCAGGATTCAGGAACTGGAAGTGGTGGAACTAAATGGATCGCGTGCCCGGGATGAGTCTGGAGAGCCTGAGCCCAAAAGAGCTGAAGCCGAAGTTCCAGGCGGGTTCCAGGTTGATTTGGACCTTGCCATAGAGATCCCGGGCCGGACATACGTCCGTGGCCGCGGCCTGGACTCGGAATGGAAGGGGGCTCTTCAGGTGGGCGGTACTGCAGCCCATCCCGAAATAAGAGGGGACCTGGCCGTTGTTAGAGGTCATTTTGACTTCTTTGGAGACAGGTATTCTCTGACCTCAGGCAATGTATTCCTTGACGGGTCTTACCCGCCCGAACCTATTATGGATGTTACGGCCGAGCGCCGTAAGGCCGGAATGACCGGCAGGATTATTCTTTCCGGCCGTCCCTCCACACTGAGTATCAGGGTCACTTCAGACCCGCCCTTGCCCGAGGACGAGGTCATGGCGCGATTGCTCTTCGGCCGGAATCTTACCACCATCACGCCCATACAGGCCTTGAAACTGGCGCAGGCCATGGCCGCCCTGGCCGGCGGCAATACGGTGGGTTTTGTGGGCCGGGCACAGAGGGCAATGGGTCTGGACCAGTTGGAATTGGTCCAGTCGGATGATCCCGGAGGGTCCACCGCCTTAAGTGTAGGAAAGCATGTGAGCGACGAAGCCTATGTAGCTGTGGAAAAAGGCCTTGGAAAGGATGGAGGAAAGATCTCCGTGGAATATGAAATAACGCCCAGGATCACCGTGCAGACCGAGGCCGGCACGGATTCAGGAGGAGGAGTGGAGTTGAAGTGGAAATGGGATTACTGAATATCCATTTCCCGCAAGATGCCGAGACGCCGAGAAAACCTTGCCTTCAGCCCGTCCCCGGGCCTTTGCTCGGGTCCGCGAGAGGTCCGGCGTGTGATTCGTCCTGCATCTCGACCTCGCGGGCCTGACCGTCCACACGGACATGGACCGGCGGGGCCGGTCCTTGCTTGGGCTCTCCCATGTATAGTGTCCGGTGCGGAAAAGGGATCTCAATGCCGCGCTCATCGAACACCCTCTTCATCCTGCGGAAGAATTCCCGTCTTACACCCCACTGCCTGAGGGGCTTTGTGACATATCGAATTCTGACTATGACTGCAGAGTCCTCGAACCGGTCCAGCCCGAAGACTTCCAAGGGGCTGAGAATTATGTCCTTATAGTCGGGATCATTGTAAAGCTCCTCTCCGACCTCTTCCAATACGGCTATCACCTCATCAATATCCTCCCGGTAAGCCACACCGATGTCCATTACGCTCCGTGAGAACTCCTTGCTGAAATTGGTTACCGCGTTGATGGAGCTGTTTGGTATCACATGGACGTTGCCGTGCAGGTCTCTGAGCCTGACGGTACGAAGACCCACCGATTCCACTTCTCCGCCGTTGTTTCCAAGCTGCGCCCAGTCCCCCACCCGGACACTCTCCTCGAAGAGAATGAATAGACCGTTAATCAGGTCTTTGACAAGCGTCTGTGAACCGAACCCGACGGCCAGGCCGACTATTCCGGCGCCCGCCAATATGGGAGTGGTGTCTACGCCCAACCTGCCCAGGATGACTATGCCGCCCACGAACACGATACCGATGTTGAAGGCCGTGCGGACCATGGGCACCAGGGTCTTGGCCTGCTGGCTAACCACCCGGCCGCCTTCTTCCCGAAGCAGGTATACGGAAAGTATTCGACTGAATTGCAGGAGAGTAATCACAACCGCCAGGGTTATGCCGATGGCGATGATGCGGGCCAGGATCACGGAGCCGATGCCGGACACCACGAAAGTCCCCACCGGGATTCCCCAGAATTCACCCACCACACCCCCTGCTATGAACACCAGGACCCCTGCTGATAGCTTGCGGACTATCGCAAGGTACCGGTCGGTACGTTCCTCTATCCCCGGGACCCGGGCCTTGATACGTTCGTGGACTGCAAAGAGCTTGTCAAAGAGCCAATCAAGAATCCGGAGAGCTGCAAGCAGGATCGGTATGGTCACTGCAGTCCCTAAGGTGGCACCCCATATGAAACCGAATCCCTGATCCGTTCCCGCGATCAATACAATAAAAAAGGCCCAGGCATAGAAGATTGTAAGTATGGGAATGATCCTGGCCGCGACTCCTTTCCATTTCCCGTATGCCGGTTTTTCCGCCTTCTCCTCCTCCACATTGATATGAGCTGATCTCGTCCGGAGGTCTCTTGCGATCTGGAGTACAAAGGCGGTTACCATGGACGGAAAGACGAGTAGCAGCAGGCCTCGTATGAACATGAGAGGATTTTCAGGAAAGCCGGTTAAGGCAAGCCCCCCTACGGCGAGAAAATAGAGGGCGGTGTAGTTGGCGAATCGTCTCAGCCAGACCCAGTAGTAGTATGCACTTGCATCCCTTATTCCAAGGATCCGCAGGCCGGGTTCATCCGGCGAGAGAAAAGCCCTTACGATTTCAATGACGACACGATAGCCGAACAGGACGATGAATAAGTGGAACAACAGGGTTCTGCCCATTAAAGGGGACGGCACCGCCCGGAATAGTAGAAACAATGCCAGAAGAGCAATGCCTGAAGGAAGGATGCGCAGGATGCATGCGGTGGCGGAGAAGACTATGCGTTTTAGCCGCGGGGATTCAGAAGCGGGCTCTCCGGGTATGTACTTTCGAAGCAGAAGGCGCACCATCAGCGATATGAGCAAGGTTCCCAGGATCACGGCCGAGAGGCGAAGGGCGGCCCTGCGGTTTTCGTCCTGAAGCAGGTGCAGGCGGGCCCTCTCCAATAAGTCAGGGGCTTTTGAGAGGGTTGCCCCCGTGTCTCTTGCCGAGGAAATAATGTTTTCAATTGATTCTTCGAAACGGGCGAACAGAAGCTCGGAGAGGTAGACCACACGAGTCTCGGCTTCCGATTTCACCGGCCCTGCAAGGGTTTCCTGTGCGGCCTTCTGCGCCTCCAGCAGTGTGCGAAGCTGGTCCAGAAGAAGCCCTCGTTTCTCCGGGTCCTCGATTGTATTTACAAGCGATTCCAGGTCCTGGGGCGAAGGCTTGGAGTTGGTGGCCCGGGCGGTCGAAGTGAAAAATAAGGAGAGAGATAGGACGAGTAGGAATGTAAAGGCGTACAATGATTTCAAATAGGTTCTTGGACGGTGGGGCATGATGATACCTCGTTTGAAAAAAACCTTACCGTGACAATGGACATCGCAAACGTTTGAATGCATAGCTGGTCTCCAGAGCCTTCTCCCTATCATACCTTTCCATGGCCAGTTGTATCAAAAGGTGGATAAGCTCTCCGTAGCTTGTTCCGGTTGTCTCCCAAAGTTTGGGATACATGCTGATACGGGTGAATCCGGGGATCGTGTTGATCTCGTTTATCAGCACCTGGCCGTTTTCCCGCAGGAAGCAGTCCACCCGTGCCATGCCTTCACAGCCAAGCGCCTTGAAGGACTCAACCGAGAGCTTCCGGACGCGTTCTACCGTATCGGAGTTGAGATGCGCCGGGATGACTAGAGCGGCGCCGTTTTCGTCGAGGTACTTGGCCTCATAGGAGTAGAACTCATGGTTCGGAAGGATCTCCCCGGGCAGGGATGCCAAGGGGTTTTCATTCCCGAGAACCGAGCACTCGATCTCACGGCCCGGGATGAATTCCTCCATAAGAATCCTGGTGTCGAAGCGGAATGCTTCTCTGACGGCTCTGTCAAAGGACTCCCGGTCACCGGCCTTATTTACTCCCACAGATGAACCAAGGTTGCAGGGCTTCACAAATAGGGGCAGGCCAAGATCGGAAGCGATATGGTCGAACAGCAATAGATCACTGTCATGCCACGCCACAGTGCGATATCGAGCCACCGGGATGCCTGCATCCATAAGAAGTCTCTTCATGACCACTTTGTCCATCCCCACCGAGGATCCCAGCACACCGGCACCCACAAAGGCCACATCAGCGATCTTCAGGAGCCCCTGTACGGTCCCGTCTTCTCCCATGGGGCCGTGCAGGACCGGAAAAACGGCGTCCAGGTGACCGATGGATTCCCCTCCGGGCATACGCACCAGGGGGTGTCCAGGTTCCCCGGGAATCAGGGCCAATCGCTCGCTGTCCCGGCACTTCAACCGGATTCGCGCAGGATCGTCGGGTTGTTCCAGGTAGTCGTCGAGGTCGCAAAGGAACCATCTTCCCTTCTTGTCAATGCCTATGGGAATGACTTCATAGCGGGCCCTGTCCACGGCCTCTATTACGTTTTTTGCGGACTGCAAGGAGACTTCGTGCTCTGCGGATTTGCCTCCAAAAAGAATCGCCACACGTGAAATATCCGACATCTCTTTTCTCCGGTTCGTGCATGGAAGATGGGCTGGATTAGATGCATCATACCCACAGCCCGGGACCCGCACGAGAATCCAACCCGGCGTATCAGCCCGGGCTGTGAATTTAGAGATATGTAATAGTACCCGCCGCAGAGAGGGGTTTCAAGGATGGAAAAGCCTATTAAAAAAGAACTAAAGGCTTGACAGTAATCTGAGCACCTGATAAATAGTTACGTTTCATTTAATCATATTTTTCTCCTTGTCCCGTCCATCAGGCGCCGGTGCGCTTGCCGAGGCGGGACCAGAATGTTCCCGGATAGGGAAACCGACCGAAAGGAGACCATCCATGAGGTACTACGAGACCATCTTTATCGTCAACCCCGATCTGAGCGACGATGAATACCAGGCCGTCCTCACCAGGGCCAAAGAGGTGATTGAGAGGCGGAAGGGGGTCTTTGTCAAGCTCCAGGAATGGGGCAAGCATAGACTGGCCTATGCCATAAAGAAGCAGGAGAGAGGGACCTATGTGCTTCTCAACTACTGCGGCGAGGGAGGGACGAGTTCGGAGCTTGAGCGCCTTCTCAAGCTGGACGAACGTGTCCTCAAATCCATGACCATAAAGCTGGAAGACGCTGTGGATCCTGAAGAGCTGCTCCGGAAGGAGATGGAGGCACAGACGGAGCAAGCTCCCACCGGTGAAGAAACCTCGGATCAAGAACCGGAAGGCCAATCCGGCAACACCGAATCGACAGAGGGGGAATCCAATGGCTAGAGATGGTTTTAGGGGTCGTCGCCCGAGTTTTCAGCGCCGAAAAGTCTGCCGTTTTTGTGCGGACAGCGGCCTGCCTATAGACTACAAGGATCCCAAGACCCTGAGATACTTCACTACTGAAAGGGGAAAGATAATTCCGCGCCGCATCTCAGGGAACTGCGCCAAACACCAGCGCCTGCTGACTGTGGCGATCAAGCGTGCAAGGAATATCGCCCTGTTGCCCTTCACGACCTCCGCCATCAGGTAAGCGGAGCCCGGCTGCCTCGGATTTGCGCATTTGGTGTCAGGGCGGTTTATAATTATTGGAGATGAAGTGCCATGAAGGTGATTCTGAAAAAAGACATTGAAGATTTGGGGTGGGAAGGCGATCTGGTGGACGTCGCAAGGGGCTACGCCCGTAATTATTTGATACCTAGAAGTTTGGCTCTGGAGGCCACGGACCGAAACATCAAGATGTTCGAACAGATGAAGAGGAAGATCGAGATCCGTAAGGTCAAGGCAAAAGAAGAGGCCGAGCAATTCAAGGAACGGCTGGCCGGCGTTACCGTGTCAATTTCTCAGAAAGCGGGAGAAGAGGGAAAGCTATACGGGTCTGTGACCAGCATGGACGTGGCAGCGGAACTGGAAAAACAGGGCGTGGTGGTGGACCGCAGAAAGATACTCCTGGAGAAGCCCATAAAAGCGGTGGGGGAGTATGACGTGCCGGTAAAAATCTACCAGGACGTGAGCGGCAGTGTTAAGGTAGTGGTCTCATCCGAAGAGGCCAAGTCCTGATTGACCAAGCTTTCCATTGTTTCAATCCTGGGATGTTTCTCATATAATCGCCGACACTTCCGGAAACAATGTTATGGCAAGACCCGAAGAGACCATGGCGCAGGCTCCCCTGAAGGTCCCGCCGCAGAACCTGGAGGCGGAGCAGGCCATCCTGGGCGGTATCCTCGTGAACAACGATGCCATGAATCAGGTCATGGACATCCTCACAGAGGAGGACTTTTATCGCGAAGCCCATGGCCATTTGTTTGCAGCCATGTCTTCTTTGTACAACAACAGTGAACCGGTCGATCTTATCACCCTCACCCACCAACTAAACAGCCGGAATCTCCTGGATAAAAGCGGTGGAACCGAGTACCTGGCCGCGCTTGCCGACTCCGTTTCCACATCCGCCGGGGTACTTCATCACGCCCGCATTGTGCGCGACTTATCAATCCGGAGAAAACTCATCAGGAGCTGCTCAGCTATTTCGGACTCGTGTTTTAAGAACTGGGAAAGTTCCGGAGAGCTACTGGACATGGCCGAACAGCTTATCTTCGATATTGCCGAGGAAAAGGTGGGTGAAGGCCTGAGTCCCATGGATACGATCATCAAGGACAGCTTTCGAAAGCTTGAGAGCGTATCCGAGTCCGATGGTTTCATAACGGGCATTCCCTCAGGATATGAGGACTTCGACCGCCTCACAGCCGGGCTTCAGCGATCGGACCTCATCATCATAGCCGCCCGGCCCAGCATGGGTAAGACAGCGCTGGCACTGAACATCGGTTACAACGCAGCCCGGAAGACCGGAAAAGGCGTAGCTGTTTTCAGCATGGAAATGAGTAAGCTTCATCTGGGTCTGCGGTTACTGGGCCTTGTGGGACGCATCAATGCATCCAAGCTTAGAACCGGCCATCTGAATGACAGGGACTGGTCCAGGCTGACCGAGGCGGCGAATCAACTCTCCGAGTTGCCCATATATATAGATGACACCTCCGGCATGAGCGTTCTGGACATGAAAGCCCGGTGTCGTCGTCTGAGCAAGAGGACGGAGTTATGCATGGTCATTGTGGATTACCTTCAGTTGATTCAGGGTAGAAGGAGCGCGGAATCCCGTCAATTGGAGATTTCCGAGATTTCGCGGTATCTCAAGGCCCTGGCCAAGGACCTTGACGTCCCCGTACTGGCGCTCTCGCAGCTCAATCGGAAGGTGGAAGACCGGCCCAACAAGCGGCCCCAACTCGCGGACCTCAGGGAGAGCGGAGCAATAGAGCAGGACGCCGATGTCATCGCATTCATCTACAGAGACGAGGTGTATCACCCAACCACCGACGAAAACCGCAACCTGGCCGAAATAATACTTGCCAAGCAACGGAACGGTCCCACAGGTTTCTTCAGGCTGACCTTTGAGGCTGAGAACACGCGATTCCAGAACTATATCTCGGAAGAAGCCTAGCCATTCCTGGGAGGAATCAGAACTATCGACCGGCTCCACGGTAAAACCACCGGCCTGAAGGCCGATCAGATGAAAAGGCTGCAACGGCTTTACCGAAGGAAAGTGCCTGAAGCTGAGATTGTTTCCACAGAACTCGCCAGGCAGGTGGCCGCTCTTTCCGATGAAATCCAAAGACAATTGGCTGTTTTGATCACGCGCAAAGGCCGCATAGCCTTTGTGGTGGTCGGAGACCGCACCCATATCCGGATCCCCGACCTGGGAAGAGTCCGACTCGGACCCGGACGCCTCAAGGGTCTGAGGTGCATTCATACTCACCTCAGAGGAGAACCTCTAAGCAGGGAAGACCTCACGGACCTGGTGCTGCTGGGTCTGGACTTGATGGTGGCCATTCAGGTGGAGGAAGGGGGCATACCAGGGCCCTTATCCGTGGCCCATATCCTTCCCAAGAACGTTGCCGGTGAGGGTTGGCGGGTGACAACCTATCCGGACACAGGGCGTATGCAAGTCCATTGTCTGAGCCTGATCCGCTCTGTGGAGGAGGAGCTGTCCAGGGCCGGAAGGGCGGTGCGCAGCCTTGAAGGAGAAGAGCGGGCCGTGCTTGCCGGTGTGGTTCAAGGCCCCCCGGCGAGCGCCCGTGAGTCCCTGGAGGAACTCAGCGAGCTGGCGAGGTCCGGCAACGTGAAAGTATGCGACGTTCTGGTGCAGCAGGTGAAAAGGCCCAATCCCCGTTTCTTGATGGGCAAGGGCAAGCTGGGCGAGCTCGTACTCCGCTGCCTGCGTACCGGCGCCAACCTGCTCATATTCGACAATGAGCTGACCCCGGCCCAGGTCAAGAGCCTGACCGACTTCACAGACCTTCGCATCATTGATCGCAGCCAGCTCATCCTGGATATCTTTGCCAGGAGGGCCGTGACTCGGGAGGGCAAGATTCAGGTGGAACTGGCCCAGCTCAAGTATCTGCTCCCGAGGCTTGCCACCAAGAACACCGCCATGTCCAGGCTTACCGGTGGAATCGGAGGACGAGGCCCGGGGGAGACCAAGCTGGAGATCAACCGAAGGCGCGTAAGGGAGCGTATCGCTCGGCTGAACCGGGAATTGAAGCAAGTCAGGCGGCAGAGGGAGGGACGAAGGAGGCTGCGTGAAGACCGAGGGCTTCCTGTCATTTCCATAGTGGGATACACCAACGCAGGAAAGTCAACCCTTCTGAACGCCCTCACCCACAGCCGGGTCGCGGTTGAAGACCGCCTCTTCGCCACCCTTGACCCGAGCAGCCGGCGGTTGAGGTTTCCAAGGGAGAGGGAGGCCATAATTACCGACACGGTGGGATTTATACGGGACCTGCCCGATGACCTCATGGAAGCGTTTGCTGCTACGCTGGAGGAACTCCACGACGCCGACCTGCTGCTTCATGTGGTGGATGCGAGCAGCCCCAGAATGGAGGAGCAGATGGATACGGTGGAAAAGGTCCTGCGGCACTTGGGCCTCGACCGCATCCCCATCCTGTTGGTCCTGAATAAGGCTGATCTGCTCAAAGCGGGACATGCCGATGCCATGGCAAAAAGCATGAGGGGCGTCGCCATTTCGGCGATAGCCCCTCATACTTTTACGGAACTGCTTAGCAAGATCGAAGATGCTATCTGGCTTCGTTCTTCCAACCCCCGGACGACCACTGCCTTCCGTTCCCGGCAATGAGCATGGCTTCCGCGCCAAGAATAGATTCAACAAGGCGCGCCCCTTCAGCGGGCTCCATGACAAACAGGCCGGTGGCAAGGGCGTCCGCATCCATGGCCGTTTGCGCCCTCACGGACACGCTGGTGTGGAGGTTGGGCGATATGCCTGTTTTGGGATCCACAATGTGGTGAACCATTTTCTCCCGGTCGAAGTAGATCTCATAGTTTCCGGATGTGGCCACGGCCCCGTCCCTCATATGAAGGACGGCGGGGTGCCGGCCCCGTTTCTTGGGGTCTTCGATGGCCACGGCCCAAGGAGCCCCGTCCATACGGGTGCCGCTGGTTCGGATGTCCCCTCCCGCGTTCACCAGGTGGTTCCTAATACCTCTTTCGCCCAGGGATTCAGATATTCGGTCCACAATGTATCCTTTGGCGATCCCGTCCAAAGTCAGTCCCATGCCGGGTCGTCGAAACCGGATTTCCTCTTCCCGGACCTGAACTGCCCGGCCGTCCACAAGTTCAAGGGCCCGTTCAAGAGAGGTTTGGGGGATATCTAAGGGTTGCCCGCTTTGGTATCTCTCTTTGAACAGGTCGATCAGGGGTTTGACCGTGATGTCGAAGGCGCCGCCGGTGAGGGCGTGGTAATGCTGCGACCTCATTACCACCTCTCTGACCTCGGGAGGAGACGCTTGAAGACGACCTTCCCGATTCAGGCAGCCTACGGCAGTGGATTCAACGTACCGGTTGAGTAGCCCTGAGAGGCGGTCCATTTCCTCAAAGGCCAGCCCCAGAGCCTCTTGTGCCTCATCCCTGGAGTCGTGGATAAGGGTCAGTGACACCACTGTTCCCATGGCGAGGCGGGTGGAGGAGACCTTGTGTCTCTTTCTGTCGAATTTTACTGCCTCGGCGCCCATGGGGACCAAAACGGTGGACGCAACACCCAGCCCGATGAGGCCTGAGAGTTTAAGGAAGGACCTTCGATCGAGCGATTTACTGTAGCCTAACTTGCTGAAATTACATTCCATATCGTGTCTCCTTGGTAAGTGCGGCGTCATACTAGCACGAGGTTCAAGTGAAGGCAAGCCGTTTGTCGGCTTCCTGTCGCCCGCCCTCGACGCTTTTGAAAACCTCGACGGCTCGTGCAATATCCCTGCTTATCTGATCAGACAGCTCATCCACCCCGCCAAAGGCTCTTTCATCCCGGAGGCGTTCCAGGAAGTCGATTCGAATAACTTTACCCGCCAGGTCTCCTGAAAAACCCATGAGATGAGTCTCAATGGATAGGGCGCTGTTCCCAAAAGTCGGGTTGTTGCCGATGTTGGTGACGCCCCGATAAAAATGGCCGTCCACACGAACGAACACTGCATAAACGCCCTTTCGGGGCACGAGTTCGTCCACCGGACTGAGGTTGGCCGTAGGAAAACCCAAAAGCCTTGCACCCCGGCCTTCTCCATGTACGACATTGCCGCTGATCTGGTAGTTTCGACCCAGAAGACGCCTTGCACCGGCCATGTCTCCATCCCGGATCAGGTGTCGAATGGACGTGCTGGAAACAGGCAGCCCGTCAATGGTGATGGGATCGACCACGTGGACGATGAAACCCAGGTCATCTCCCATGTTTTTCAACAGGTCGATGTTCCCCTTTCGACCGGCTCCGAAGGAGTAGTCATATCCCACAACCAGTTCCCGAATGCCAAGCAGATCAACCAGGATATTTTGAACAAAATCCTCCGCTGAAACCGCTGCAAATTCCTTGGTGAACCGCAGGCATAGTGTCACGTCGATCCCGGTGGCATCGATAAGTTCGAGTTTCTGTGCCGTCGGGGTTATATGGGGAGGGCCGTTTCCGGGTTTCATCACACGGACGGGGTGAGGGTCAAAGGTCATTACTACCGAACGGCCTTTGAGAGCATGGGCGCGTTCACGTACCTTCCTGAACAGGGCCTTGTGCCCTTCGTGAACCCCGTCGAAATTCCCGATGGTAAGTACCGGCTTGACCAACTGTTGGTTGATTTGGTTCAGATCTCTAATAAGTTCCATGAAAAAAACCGACTGTTCCTCGTAAGTGTAATAGGCTTGTTTCGAAAAGCGCGAATATGGAGTTGACAAACGTAATCCTAACTTTTAAATATAAGTTTTTAATCACAGAAGATCAACTCCGATTCATTGCCGAAGTGGCGGAACCGGTAGACGCGCTAGGTTCAGGGTCTAGTGGGGGTTGCCCCGTGGGAGTTCGAGTCTCCCCTTCGGCACCATAAAGCAAATTAAGCCGTAATCTTAACAGGTTGCGGCTTTTGCTTTTTGGCTGGTTGCGTATAGGGTGCAGCCGGATGCGGCTTGGAACCGTCTAAAACGGTCACTGCGCCCCTGTCTGCGGAGGGAATCCAGGGGCCATAGATGTCCACTGTCATCGAGATATTTGTGTGCCCCAACTGCTCCTTGACATACACGGGAGAAATCCCGCTTGACAGTAGGATGGACGCATAGCTGTGTCTTAGAAAATCCAAACGTTTGGATTTTCTTCGACAAACACATTCTGGAACA
>CAYPSZ010000015.1:0-4938 GCA_964413125.1 uncultured Desulfobacterales bacterium | reverse complement strand
CTGTCTCAACCGAGATTGAAAGCCGGCGAGACGACAACTGATTGAGCTTATAAAACAGTTTAACAATTAAGCCTAACACTATATTTTAACTAATTAAATATATGAATACACCGCAAGAAAATAGGAGTGAATATGGAAGAAGTAGATTTGCTAATTGAAAATGGCATAATACTCACCATGGATGCAGATAATAGAGTTATTGAAAAGGGGTTTTTGACAATCACCGGTGACTCCATTGTGGAGGTGGAAACCGGCGAAAGGCCTTTCCCGCGGGCCGTGAGCCGGATCGACGCCGGGGGAGGAATAATTCTGCCCGGACTCATCAACGGACACACCCATGCAGCCATGACCCTGTTTCGAGGGCTTGCAGATGACATTCCACTCATGGAATGGCTCAACCACTACATTTTTCCAGCTGAAAGCCGTATGGATGGAGACTTTGTTCGAACAGGCACCCTGCTCGCATGCGCGGAAATGATTCTCTCAGGGACCACCACGTTTTGCGACATGTACCTATTCGAGGATTACGTTGCAGAGGCCGCACAAAGCGCGGGCATGCGATGTCTTGTGGGGGAAGTCCTATATGACTTTCCCTCACCCAATTACGGTCCTGTGGACAAAGGCCTTGAATACACCGAGGCCCTCATTAAGAGGTGGAAAGACCATCCGCTCATAAACATAGCAGTGGAGCCGCATGCCATTTATACCTGCAGCCCCGACCTCCTCTCCAGGGCCGATGAACTGGCCCGAGGTCATGAAGTTCCCCTGATTATGCACGTTGCCGAGACAACAGCAGAGGTGAAGCAGGTTCAGGAAACTTACGGAAAGCTTCCTTTCGAGCACCTCGACTCCCTGGGTATACTGGGTCCTCACATGGTGGCGGATCACTGCGTTCACCTGGCGGAACGTGAGATGGACCTGATGAAGGAGCATCAAGTAAAGGTTATCCACAATCCGGAGAGCAACATGAAACTTGCCAGTGGAGTATCCCCCGTACCTGTCCTCTTATCACGAGGCATGACCGTGGGGCTGGGAACCGATGGTTGCGCCTCCAATAACAATCTGGATGTTTTAGGGGAAATGGGCACGGCGGCCAGGCTTCATAAGGTCCATACCATGGATCCCACAGCGGTCAACGCCGAGACCGCCCTCCGCATGGCAACCATTGAAGGCGCCAGGGCCCTTGGTCTGGGAGAGATAACCGGTTCGCTGGAGGCGGGAAAAAAGGCCGATGTCATCATCATAGATACTGACAAGCCCCACCTCACCCCTTTGTACAACCCTTTTTCGCACCTGGTCTATGCGGCCGGGGCCCATGACGTCACCCACAGCATAATAAACGGCAGGGTCGTAATGGATAACAGAACGCTCAGGACAGTCGACGCAGAGAGCATCATCCGGAAGGCACAGCGTCTTTCATATGATGTCAGGCGGTGGGTCAACAAAGTCGATTAAGACTTTTTTCGGATATGGACAAGCGTGCTCTCGGGACGGCTTTCAACTCTGACCGGAGGAGAAAGACTGCCGGAAAAAGGGCGAAAGAATTCATGAGCAGTAGTAGTTTCCTTGCAAACTCCGACCAATGTATTAGAATCGTATCTGTTAGTCAACAGGAGGACCTATACTGGAGGAAGGTTCCCTTATGAATCTTTTCTCTAACGGCGCTCCCTTCATAGCACTGGGAAGCCGCCTTTTGAGTGTGCCCGAGGTGACCACCCTCGGGGTCAGACCCAACTTTCTTGACTACACTGCAACTGAGAGGACTCTCATTCTTGAATCTCCACTAGTGCTCTATCCAACCAGGCACTACGCCAAATTTCTCTCCACCCTCGAGAGGCGTATTTTCCCCAGCCTGGAGACCCATTTGTACGCCGACGAAAAGATTTTGCAGACAACCCTCTTTCAGATGCTGGGAATAAGTCATCCTAAGACGCGGTTCTATTTCAGCCGACATAAAAGCGAGATATTAAAAGACTTCACTTTTCCATTCATCGCCAAATTACCCCGTGGCTCTTCCCGTGGGAGGGGTGTTTTCCTCATAAAGGAGGAAAAAGAGCTCAAGGAGTATCTCGGAATGACCCGAGTCGCATACGTTCAGGAGTATGTGCCTCATGAGCGGGATCTGCGTGTGATCCTGATCAACTACGAACCCGTTCTGGCTTACTGGCGGCTGCGCTCACCAGGAGGGTTCAAGACCAATCTGTCTCAGGGCGGTCAAGCGGTTTTCGAGGGCTTGCCGCTTGAAGCCCTTGATTTCGCAGTTCACTGTGCACGAAAATGTCGCTTTGACGATGTGGGTCTTGACTTGATTCCGCAGGAAGGTCGATGGTATCTCATTGAGGCCAATATGAAGTACGGACGGCAAGGGCTCAAAATGCAGGGCCTAAGCCTAAAAAATATTATCAGGGAAAAGCTTTTAAATGGCGAAATCACGAACTAATTATCGCGATGCGTATATAGGTAAGCGGCCTCGTAGATTCAGGCTTTTAAAGGCGGTTATGTGGGCGGGTTTGGCCGGAGTCCTCTGCCTGGCGGCGTTACTCTCAATAATCTACTACCAGGTCGCACGGGAGTCGGCCACGAGTATTGAGCGAGGCGTGATCCAGAGTGTGATTTTTTCCGAAAGCCCGGTTTATTATGACGACGGCAGGACGCCCATCGGAGTATTCTTCGAAAAGACCCACAGGCGATATATCGATTACGATGATATTCCCAAGATCTTTGTGAAGGCCATTGTGGCTGCTGAGGATCAGGCCTTTTTCGATCACATGGGTTTTGACACAAAGGCCATTGTAAGGGCCTTTATCGCCAACCTTAGAGCCGGCCGGGTCGTGCAGGGCGGCAGCACCATTACCCAGCAGACCGCAAAGAACGTGTTCAAAAGGGAGAAGCGCTCTTACAAGGCCAAGCTCAAGGAGTTTTTTCAGGCTGTCCTGCTGGAGAGAAAATACTCCAAGGAGGAGATCCTGGAACTCTATGTGAACCAGTTCTTTGTAACCGGCTTTGGGCGAGGGCTTCAAATAGCGGCCCGCTATTTCTTCGACAAGGATGCAAGGGAACTCGATTTGGTTGAGTCGGCTTTCATCGCGGGTATGGTCAAGGCGCCCAACCGGTACAACCCCTTCACCAAGGGCTCGGAGGCGGAGAGACTCCTGGCCATTGATGCTGCAGAGGTTAGAAAGGACTATGTGCTCAGAAAAATGCGGGAACTTCGCTTCATCACATCGGACCAGTTTCAGGAGGCCAAGGCCCTGTCTGTGCCATTTCAGGAAGGCCGGGTAACCTTCCGGTTGAATGTGATTCTTGATTATGTCCGCGACCAGTTGCAATCCCCGTTTTTTCAGGAAATCCTGTCAAAGGAGGGAATTGAGAATATCGCCACATCAGGGATCCGTGTTTACACATCCATAAACCGGGAGGTGCAAGAAGGAGCCCTCCGCAGCCTGAGAAAGCACCTTCCCGCCCTCGATATTCGAGTAAGGGGCTATCCGGTGGCTGAGAACCAGGATCACTACCGGGATGTCATGCCCTTGCTGCCCCGCCGCAGGGATACAGGCCTCCCGTTTCTCGGCAGAATAACTCAGGTGGATCAGAGTTTGGAAAGCCCCTCTTTGATAGTGACCTGGGCAAACGGGGGTGGCGTCATTGATATGGATGGTATGAGGGATGTAGCGGAGGCCTGGGTCCAATCCCGCCGCGGAATATGGGCCGAGTTCGGCAAGAACGACATCCAGCCTTTCATGGAACTGTTCCGTGAAGGAGATCTTGTTCCTGTGTGTGTTTACGAGCCGCTCAAAGACGCTGAAAAGAACGGAACGCTTCGCCTGACACAAATCCCCGACCTGGAAGGAGGCGTTCTGGTGATGCAGCACGGCATGGTTAGGGCAATGGCCGGAGGCTATTTCAACCGATTCTTTAATAGGGCCGTGGATGCCAAGAGGCAGCTCGGTTCCACTTTCAAACCCCTTGTCTACACAGCGGCACTTCAGCTCAAATGGAACAGCCTGGACCCTCTTATGAATGTGCCTGAGCTTTACCTGTTCCAGGGTACGGGCTATGTGCCCAAGCCGGACCACGAGCCTCCCTCCGGGGAAGTCTCAATGGCCTGGGCAGGGGTTAAGTCCGAGAACCTGGCTACGGTATGGCTTCTCTACCATCTCACGGACCATTTAACAATGAGCGAGTTTCGGGAGGTGGTTCGCCGTGTAGGTCTTCACCGCCTGGAGAATGAATCTTACGAAGACTATGTGAGACGAATACGTGATGACCACGGCGTTCTCGTTGATCGTGACGCACTTACGGAAGCCGCCTTTACCGAGGCTCGAAAGACCATTGAGTCGGATGTGATATTCTCAGGATATGATGATGCACTGGACACCTTAAGACGCCTGCATTTCAAGGTTCATGAGGAGGGCCTTGATATCGAGGACATCAACCATCGACGGATCTATCGCCACGGATATGAACGGCTCCGTCTCTTCAACCAGGACATGAAACAGGCTGTGGATCGAATCCGGGGCTCCCTTGAACGTCATCGAACCGGAGATCTCGCCTCCGAACTGAAGTGGTTCCGCCTTGGCCGTGATTCAAGGGGGCGAACCAGAATGATATTTCTGGGGCCCAGGCTTCTGGGTGACAGCAAGGATATGAGGCCTCTCACAATCCGCGACCTTCAGGAGAACCATGGCCTCCTGGAGGCCGGTAAAATATGGATCGACGGCCTGTTACCCTCATCAGTTCTGGATCTTCTCGAGGCCCAAACCCGCAAGACCTACCAGAGACTTTTTGAACTGGAACGTTATGGACTTGATGTCCTTTCCAGGATCAGGGATTTCCGGCTTCTTGTGAACCTCCTTTATGTATGCGAACTGAGCGGTAGGATGGGTGTTTCCACTCCCCTTGACCCGGTTCTGTCTTTTCCCCTGGGTGCCAACGCCA
>CAYPSZ010000014.1:0-2495 GCA_964413125.1 uncultured Desulfobacterales bacterium | reverse complement strand
ATGGATTCCCTTTTCTGTGATTGAAGCAGTTGTGCGTCAAGCTTCTGCCTTTCTTCCTCCATCTGTTTGCGCTCTTCCATCTGCCTGTTGAGCTCCTCGTTGGAGTCGGAAAGCTCTCTGGACCGGGTTTTCAAGATATCCAGGAGTCGGACCAGTTCGCTCTGAAGCTTCCCCGGGAGCAGGACACCGGCACCCGCAAGCAATATGAACACGCCTGCTGCTGATAGCCAGGCGATCATATTCCGATTGACGGCGTTGAGATCTATGCCTACCTCGACGATACCGGTGTTCATGGCAAGGCCAACAGCCAGAATGCAAACCAGCCCTGTTGTCATGGCCAGAATTCCGGCGGACCGGCCTAAGAGTACGGTCATCAGCACTGAGACCAGCAGAAAGACATGAATGCCCGCGCCGCTGAAGCCGAAGTGAAACAGGTTGTGGACGCCCAGGGCGAAAAGTGCCCCGAACAGGATGAAGGCCTTCCATGCAAAGGAGATTCGGCCCTTAAACACTGTAGTTAACAGCACCGGGACATAGAGGCCCAGATAAAACCAGGGGGCGGTATAGTAGCCTATTTCCCGTGATTCCCTTGCCGCGATAAGAAGCGCCGGAAGTCCGGTGATCGCCGATACCACAAGCATGTTTCGCAAAAAGCGTTCTCGGACCAAGTGTATTTCATCAAATCCTGTCAAAGGCACCGTCTATTCAAAGATGAAGGGTCGTTTCATATGGTAAACTTTGCTCAATCCATGAAAGTATCCTTGTTCTAATCAGAATCCAGAGCTCGATACCCGGCTGGCTTACCGCTGCAGCTTCCTATCCTGTGATTCTGCTGCTCATTCTTCAATCATTCGAAGGGCGGCTCCCGCCACCTCCGGCAGCGCCACCACCTTCTCGGCCGCCTCGCGCTTTATGGCCTCCTTGGGCATGCCGAATACCACGCAGGTTCGCTCATCCTGAGCGATTGTACGTGCCCCGGCCTGTCGCATCTGGAGAAGGCCGTCGGCACCGTCCGCGCCCATACCGGTAAGAATCACCCCCACTGCATTGCCGCCTGCATAGTCGGCCACGGATTTGAAGAGCACATCCACCGAGGGCCTCTGATGGTGGACCATGGGACCGTTCTTGACCTGTACGTAATAGCGGGCCCCGCTTCGCCTCAGCAGCATATGAAAGTTGCCCGGCGCGATCAGGGCCTGCCCGTTAACGACCGAATCCCCGTCCCTGGCCTCCTTGACACGGATTGAACACAGCGAATCCAGCCGCTCGGCGAACGAAGTGGTGAACTTTGCCGGCATGTGCTGGACCACGATGATGCCGGGCGAGTTGTGCGGCATGCCCATGAGCACTGTCTTAATGGCCTCGGTACCGCCTGTGGAGGCCCCGATGGCAAGGACCTTGTTGGTGGTGGCGCTCAGGGCCTTGACGGCCGCAGTCTTTTCCGGGGCCGGCGTCTGATCAAGGGCCGACTCTATCCTGGCCTTCATGTTGATGTCGGCCACAGCCCTGATCTTGTCAGCGAGCTGAACGCTCATGTCCCCCACGGAATATGCGGCCGAAGGCTTGCTGATCACTTCCAGTGCCCCCAGTGACAGGGCCTCCATGGCAAGTTTGCCGCCCTTTTTGGTGAGAGAGCTTACAATGATGACCGGAAGCGGGTAATACTTCATGAGTTTCTTGAGGAAAGTCAACCCGTCCATCCGGGGCATCTCGATGTCCAGGGTTATCACATCCGGCTTTAGACGGACTATCTTGTCCCGCGCCACATAGGGGTCGGGCGCAGTCCCCACCACCTGGATCCCGCGCTCACGGGAGAGTTCTTCCGAAAGGACCTTTCGCACTATGGCGGAGTCATCCACCACCAGTACGCTGATATCGGTTTTCATGGGGTCTGCACAAGCCTCCGATTCAACACCGCCATATACACCGTCTCTGATACGCCACCGTCCTCCGGCAGGATTAAGGGTCAATCATTAACCAGCAACAGACCCATGAGACCGTTCAGGGTCTCAACACCCAGGAACAACTCCCTGTCCGGTTCGGACGGGGCCGCGAGGACGCTTTGATTCGAGACTATCTCCGGAATCCCGAGCTGAAAGATCGCCTCCTGATCCAGAGTGCCGAATGTGTTGCCTGCCACCATGTTGAGGATCTCCTTGGCGGTCTCTTCAACTTGCTCCGGGGCGACCGTCTCCTTCTCGACTCCCATGAAGTCCGCGGTCAACGCCGTGCCGAGGGTCCGGGGAATCAGGAACAGGAAGTGCCCGGAAAAGAGCCCGCTGAACGCCAGCCTGACTGCAATGGGTTCTTCGGCGGCCGGGTCTTTCCATAATTGGAACCAGGAGCCGGCATCGGAGACGTCCAGGGGCAGAAAAAACATCTTTTCCAGGACCTCAGAAATCGAGGCCTTCATCGTCTTCATCAACAGGTCCCTGTCCATTTTCATCCTCTCCCATGATGCGGTCCAGCTTGGATCGGACCTCTTCGGGCGTAAA
>CAYPSZ010000013.1:0-2398 GCA_964413125.1 uncultured Desulfobacterales bacterium | reverse complement strand
AACCTCCGGACAAAACCCGTGATGTGGCCTCTGTCCCGTCGATTTCCGGAAAGGCATTGGACAGCCCATCCCTGAACAGGAGTTCATAACCCAAACGAGTCCTGTTTCTCCGAAAAATGGGTTGCCTTGCCACGTATATATCCATCTCTAAACCCCAAGGGATGTGCCCGAGTTTTACCCGCCGGCCCAGAGACGCCGTGTGGATTCCATGGCACTGATAATGGGATCAAGCCGCGGGTCTTTGAGTTCCTCCAAGAGTCGCAGGAGGGAAAGGGCCGCAGCAGGAATGTATGTCTCAAAGAACTTCTTTCCCCGGACCCGGCTCAGAAAGCCGAATGCCCCCAGGATCTGGAGGTTTCTCTGTATGGCCAAATAGGGAAAGGTATCCTCGAATGATTGCACCTTTGTGCCGTAACGGTCCCGGAGCATCTCCAGGTAGAAAAGGTACAGCCTCTTACCATGGGCCTCGGAGCGACCTGCGTAAGGGTCCAGCAAGAACGAGGCCAGGTCGTACCCCAAGGGGCCCATGCGTCCCCCCTGCCAGTCCACAAATGCAGGCCCCTTATCGGTTATGAGCACGTTGCGGCTCTGAAAGTCCCGGTGCATAAAGAAACGGGCTTCAGCGCCGGCAGCCATCGAAGCCAAATGTTCAAAAGGCGCTTCCAGTTCATGGAGGTCCTGGTCAAGGCCCAGGTATCGGGAAAGAAAGGCGTCACGGAAGTAGTCGGACTCGAATTGCCGCATGCATTTTCGATCGTAGTGCGAGGTCTGGCAGCACCAGGAAGGATTGAAACCTTCGGCCCCCCGGAGCTGCATGTTCAAAAGAGCCTTAAGCACGTCCTCTTCCAGTTCTTGGGGCCGGTCTTCCGCGGACAATGCTTCCTGCAACCGCAGGTCTCCCATATCCTCCACCAGGAAACAGCCTGCTTTCAAATCCCATTGGAAAACCTCCGGGATGGGCGCCCCCTGCCGCCGCAGGTGTTTTCCGATCTTCAGATAAGCGGTGTTCTCCCTCGCCGGGAAAGGGCTTGAGGGTGGATTCAGGACTACTATGAATGTCTGATTAAGGCTTGGGTGGCGGATCCTGAAAAACGACCTATTTGAGCCGTCCGCCTGAATGGGAAAGGCATCGAAATCCGAAGGCCCGGGAACACCCCGGCTTTCAAGGAATAGCGCAACAAAAGGGGCAAGATGCTCCAGTTGCGTATGAATCGAATCCGGGTTTTCCATACAGTCACCCCCGTGATGAAAAAAAATATTCGCCAGCCGCCCCGAAGAAACCGAATCAACCGACCCAACAACCCCCTCCCAAAGGGCTCAACCCCAAATCCCGGCACCGCCACCAATTCTTGAAGTGTTTTCAGCTTAACAGCTTAACAGCTCAACAGCTAATTCAACCTATTCAACAACGTCCCCTAAATTCCAACGTCCCCTAAATTCGGCTCACCCTCCTTTGCGCCCGATAGAAAAAGCGCGCCCCAAGAAATCCCCCAGCCCGTAGTACCCCCGGGTCTCCGGGGCGAATATCACCGGCCGAACCCTGGCCATGTCAGGCAGCCCGTCATCAGAGAGCATTTCCTCATCTGCCTTGACATCCATAATCTCCCCTACAAACTGCGTATGGAGACCGAGTTCCACGGTCTTGAAAAGCCGGCACTCGAGCACAACCGGACACTCCTCCACATACGGGGCATTCACCATATCACTTTCAACCGGCGTCAGCCCCACCGCCGCGAACTTGTCCTCGTCGCGCCCCGAGGCCATGCCCAGGTAATCCACCTTCCGGACGATGTCTTCCGAAGGGATATTCACGGTAAAGGCCTTGTGCTCCAGGATATGTCCATATGTATACGTGGCTTTTCTTAGTGAGACTCCCACGCAGGGAGGCCTGGAACAACAAATGCCTACCCAGGCCGCGGTCATCCCGTTGGGCTTCATGACCTTGTCGTATGTTCCCACGATGACTGCGGGTGCGGGGTAAAGCAGCGTCCTTGGTCCGATGGACTTTTTCATCGGGCCCTCCTTTCATTTTCATGCCCCGGCGCCGTCCGGACCAGGGGGCTTTGAGCCAAGTATCTCTTCATCCGGAACCACTCCGAAATGAGCGGCAACAGCTCGCAAATCATGCTCGGTCAACCAGACATTCGGGCCTCCCGCGGCAAGGGCCTTAAGATAAATCCCGGACGCCTTTTCAACGGTCTCGATAAGACCCACTGCCTCGTCCAAAGACCGGCCCGCCGCCACCACTCCGTGAAAAGGCCACACCATCAGGCGCCGCTTCAAGAAACCCCGCCCGGTCTCCATTGAGAGTTCCGCGGAACCCGGAAGCCTCCAGGGCGCAACCTCTACGCCTTCCGGAAACAGCGCTATACACTCCGAATGCAGGGACCACAAAAGC
>CAYPSZ010000012.1:0-2120 GCA_964413125.1 uncultured Desulfobacterales bacterium | reverse complement strand
TCCTCAAACGCCTTTAAGGATTCCTCTCTTTCCTTGGTGAATACGCAGGCAAGACAAGCCTCCACTTCAAAATCCATCAATGCTTCCAGGCTCACTTCTCCGCGCGCCATGTTCAATCCCCTCTTGATCATGGTGATGGAAAACGAGGAGTTCTTGGCGATTCTGGCGGCCATTTCCCTCGCCTCTTTCATCAGGGACTCGAGAGGGACCGACTTATTCACCAGGCCGATCCTCTCGGCCTCTTTTCCGTCGATATAGTCCGTGGTGAAAAGAAGCTCTTTTGCCTTGCCCGGACCGATCAGGTCCTGTACCAGTCTCATGGCCCCGCCGGTCACCGAGGAGGTCACCCTGGCCTCTGGAGAGCCTATCCGGGCCTCATCAGCGCTGATCCTTATGTCGCAAGCCAGGGCCAGTTCATACCCTGACCCGAGGGCGTAGCCGTTGATGGCTGCAATGGTGGGTTTTTCGAATCGAATTATCTTCCTGGATGTCTCCTGGAGCTCCACGAGATAATCCCTGTATTCATCCACAGTCCGTTTCTTGGACTCCTTCAAGTCCGCGCCCGTGGAAAAGGCCCGTCCTTCACCCGTAATGATAAGGACCTTCATGGCCTCATCATTCTTCACGTCCTCCAAAGCCGCTTGAAAATCCAGCCAGAGCTGTTTGTTCATGGCATTCATCACCTTAGGCCTGTTCAGCTTGACTACCGCTATTCCTTCGTCTGCGTTCTTCTCGTATATGATGCACTCGAATTCCATGTTTATTCCTCCGAGGTCAGGATAATGCGTGAATCCACAATGGATGCACCCTTCTCATGCACGATCACCGGGTTCAAATCGAGTTCACGTATTTCGGGGTTGCCCAATGCGATCTCATTGATTCGGGCCAGGATCTCCCTGATGGCGCTGACATCCTTAGGCCCTTCTCCCCTTATTCCCTCAAGGATCTTGTAGCCTTTTATCTCCCGGGTCATTTCGTCCACGTCCCGGGGACCCAGCGGAGCCACCCGGAAAGAGACGTCCCTGAGCACTTCCACGAAGATTCCGCCGAGCCCGAACATGATCACGGGCCCGAACTGGGAATCCCGGATCATACCGGCTATGCACTCCTGTCCTTTGGGCGCCATGGGTGATATCATGACACCTGAAATCCTTTCCCTGGAAGTCACCTTCAATGCATTTTCCAGGATTTCGTCAAAGGCAACGGTTGCGGCGGTCTTATTTCCTATGTGAAGTCTCACCCCGCCTGCATCGGATTTGTGCAGGATATCAGGTGAAACGACCTTCATGGCCACCGGGAACCCGATTTCTGCAGCCCCTTCCGCGGCCTGTTGGGCGTTTCGGGCAAGCTCGCTTGGAGGCAGGGCCATGCCGTAGCTCTCCAGAAGATCACGAGATTCGGTCTCGAGCAGGCTGTTTCTCTTGTCCGCACGGACCTGGTTGAAAAGGGCTTTTACCGAAGGAAGCTCCCTGCCTTCGCTTTCAAGGGGTCCCATGGCCTCAAACTTCTGCCGGTTCATACCGAATTTCATCAGGGCGCTCAGGCAACGGGCCGTGCGCTCGGACGACTCGAATACCGGAATACCCCCCTGTTTAAGGATGTCCAGAGACTTTATGGACTGTCTTGCAAAGCTGGTGTGAACAAAGACGGGTTTCTGCGTCTTGCGTACAAGATCAAGGAGGTCCCTGGAGGTCTGCTCTTCCAGTTCGGCCACGTGGGGGGCTATGATATCCTTGAATCCTCCGAAAAATCCCGTTATATAGGCCGCATTCACCTGGTCGTCTTCAAGACACACCTTGACGCATTCCGTGATCATATGGGGGTTTTCCTCGGCCGTGCCTCCATAGTCAACCGGGTTGGAGGCAGGCATGCCCTCGAGGAGAAAGGGTTTCATCTTTTCCTGGGTGTCTTTGGCGAGCACCGGAACCTCCATACCGTATGTCTCGGCGTTGTCCGCCGCAATGGAATTGTCCCCGCCTCCTTCTGAAAGAATGGCTACACGGTCGCCTATCGGAACGGGGCAAGTGCTGAAAGTGTGGGCCATGTCGAACAGTTCGTCCACGTTGGAGACCCGCACGATACCGGCCTGCCTGAATGCGCTGTCCACAATGAGGTCATCT
>CAYPSZ010000011.1:0-3075 GCA_964413125.1 uncultured Desulfobacterales bacterium | reverse complement strand
CCTGCACCAGGTCTCTTTGCTCGATTTCCACACAACTTTACGGAAAGCACGTCCGGAGTACTTCAACGACATCACAAACAGCCGTGGCCGGCGGTATTTCCCGTTGGCGTGAAGCGTTGGGGCGCCTTGGCCATAATCGACTTGAGCCTCTTCTCCCGTTAGAAACTCCAGCCGGTCAAACTGCCGGGGATCTTTCCTCTTAAGCCCTCGCACAAAGCGCTTTACGCTGTTGTACCGATGAGTGAAACTGAACCTCTCAACCAGGTCCTGATAGATGGCCGTGGCGTTTCGCCCCAATCTCAGTTGCTCTTCGATCCACTCACGGTGAGGCTCACAGGCCGAACGTGCATACTTCGGCAAGTGCTCATCCACAGCCGGTGGCCGGGGTGGGGGATTTTGAGCGAATTGAATCTCGGGGCCGGTGGCCACACACTCGCTGGTGGGGGAGTTTGAGTGGTCATTATCTTCGGACGGCACCAGATGATACAATTGCCAATCTCTTCGAATGGTCTTACGATCAATCCCGGTCTTACGATTGATCTCTCGTTGACTGATTCCCTTATCCAGCAAGGTCTCGATTGTCGCTTTTACATTTGGCTTCAAAACGTTCATCCTTTCTACACCCCCATTTGTGTATTACACAAATGAGATAGGTGTACGTTCTGTCGCCGTTTTCATCAATACTTACTGGAAAAACAGTCTTGTTGGGTGGGGGATTTTCAGGTGGCCATAAGTGGGGGATTTTGGGTGGCCATCAGGGATCGTCAAAAGTGATTTGATGATTCGAGTATCAGTGGTCTCCGCTCCTTCGGCGGCAAAATCAGATCCTGGCAAGATAATTACCGCTGAATGCATAAAATCAACGCGTTCCAGGTGTTCGATGCGCAGAGGTGAGCCGGATCTGAAGGTTATTTGCTTTTCATTCCAGTTGTTACCCAGTTCTTCCTTCAATTCAAGTGGAAGAGCAGTTGTAACCTCGTCGGCCAGGACGACAATGTGTAATTTTTTCGCCCCAATGCGTTTCAGAAAGCGCTTAACCCGCCCTTCGGACAGAACCAGTTCGCGAACAATGGTCACCGTTCGATTTGTCCAGCCGAGAATAAGAATATGGTCATTTCGTCTAATCGGTGTCAGGCCGCTTTCCAGCTTTCTCATAGTCCCATGGAGCCACTGAGTCATGATGGCGATCAGGGCCCCCATAAAGAGCACATAACCTAATACGGTAACGATCGTTGAAACGGTTTGAAGAAGCAGCCCCTCGTCATCACCTAGATAACCGGGATCGGAAAGACGAAGAAATGCCCACCACGCAGATTCTCCGTAAGCGCTGAATGCGGATGTAAAGAAAAGGGCCAGCAGTCCGGCTATAAGCGAAACAAGACAGATCAGCACTGCGATTATCAGTAATTGATAATGGGCCCCGCGCAAAAGCAGCCTTTCAAGGAAAAACTTGAATCCGTTTAATAACCTTTTCATCTCGTATTCTCCTTGCAATCTCACCATGAACACACTAAGGCAATATTCCAAGGTGTGCAGGTCCGGAATGATACCATGACATCAGTTAGGACCAATGCAATTTATCGAGTCCGAGAACTCGTTCAATGGTTTGTTGCAGGGTCTTCATTTCAAAGGGCTTGTGCAGAAAGGCCTGAGGCTTTTCCGTGTAATCAGGAGCCATGGCATGGGCCTCATCATACCCGCTGGCGAGGATCACCCGAATATCAGGGCGGATTTTCCTAAGCGCTGCAAGGGTCTCCCAGCCATTCATGCGAGGCATGGTCAAATCCGATATTACCAACCTGACCTCATCCAGCCGGTTCCGGAATATATCCACGGCCTCAACGCCGTCGCTGGCAAACACCACATCAAACCCGAACCGTTGCAATATCGAACCGACCATCTTGCGGACAAGCGCCTCATCCTCTGCCAACAGTATCAGTCCGCCCGTTTCCATCGGCGCAGCCGACTCACCGCCCGTCTTTCGGTTTGGGGCAACCCTCTGCTCCGCAAGTGGAAACAAGACCTGAAATGTGCTGCCGACACCGGGCCTGCTTTCAACTATAACCGCTCCTTCATGAGCCTGGACAATGCCCAACACAACAGGCAAACCCATCCCTCGCCCGGTAAATTTGGTGGAGAAAAACGGATCCATCACCCGGTCGATATCTTTAGCCTGGATGCCGTGGCCTGTATCAGCTACTTGAAGCACAGCATATCTATCTGCAACCGGGCCCCAGTCAGGGGGCCAGATAGCTGTTGTCGAAATATCCATGCCTTGTATGGTCCTGAGTGAAACGCGAACCTCTCCGTCTCTTTCCCCAATGGCTTCCAGAGCATTGGTCACCAGACGGGTCAAGGCTTGTCTGACGAGATCGGGAGCCACTTTGGCCGGCATCTCAGGGGAAGACGAATAATCGGTCACCAGGCGGATGCCTGGAGGCAAGGTTTCTTTAAGCTCGGCAAGAATTCCTTCGCAGACTTCGGACAGATCGCGCGTTTCCATTTTTTTCTGTGACTGCCCCGCATATGTCAGCATGAAAGCGCTCATTTCAGCCGCATTCCGGGCGCCCTGCATGGCTTCATTCAAATAGTCAGCAAGATCTTCACTGTCCCTTGAGCCGCGCGCTGAATCCTCCAAAGCCAATTCCAGATTCCCGATGACAATGGAAAGCATATTGTTGAAATGGTGGGCGATGGCTCCTGCCATGCGATTCAGGCTCTCCGCCTTGGCTATCTGCTGTCTCCTTTGCTCCAGTTCCAAACGCTCGGTTATGTCACGGGCGACCCCCAGGATTTCAACAGGCTTACCCCACTCATCAAGAACAAAGGCGGAGTGAACCTCAACCACGAAATTGTGGCCATCCTTGTGAACCGCTTCAAGCTCAAGGATCTGGGGTTCCATCTTTGCGCCTGAAATCCTCCTTTGCATCTCACATAATTGTGTTTCATATGACTCGGCTGTCAGCACATCTTTGACCCTCAGAGCGAGGGCCTCTTCCACTGAATAGCCGATCAGGTTTTCTACTGAAGGGCTTACATACAGACCTCGTTAAGGCCAGGGCCGTTGAGGAGCAT
>CAYPSZ010000010.1:0-23142 GCA_964413125.1 uncultured Desulfobacterales bacterium | reverse complement strand
CTATAGCGTGTACCGTATATCTTGATACCGCATATTTCGCTTGACAGGATTTCACCCCTCCGCGAAATACGGCACTTCTTCCTCTTCCGTAAGCTTTTCAGCCAGGTACTGTTCCTCCGCATTTGCGGAGTACTCCTCGTCGAGCGCTTCGTCCTGAGTCCAATACTCATCTTCCTTCTTGTTGACTTTTGATATGATCCCTTGCATGGTATCCCGCGTGACTTTGGAAAATGCTATTGGCAATCTTTCTCGTAAACCTGCCATAGTAAAATCACAATGATCAGCAAGATGATTCTTAACCACGGCCCAGCAGCATTCGATTGGTTGTAGCTCAGGATGATAAGGTGGTGTGCGCAAAATTGAAAAATTGTGCCTAGCCGCAATTTGATTTAGGCGGTACTCTGGAGCCGGAGCCAATCGAGAACATAAATTGAATAGCTCAAATTTCAGCATGTCTTCACTCCATGGATAACCATTATGTGTAAGCCATTCACGAAGCCGACTTTTTGTGTTGTTGGGTTTTGGGAAAAACTCATCAGACAAAACATTATGGTATTTAGCGTTATCAAGGATTATAATCGAATGAGGTGGTATATTTGGCAACAGCTGTTCTTGAAACCACTTTGAAAAGTTCTCCCAGTTCATTTGGCCATGGTAATCCCCCGTTCTCTTTTTTGACTCAAAAACCAATTGGGCCCCGTCCACCCAACCTTCTCGTGTGATTGCATGCACCACAATAAGCCGAGGCCCTACACCGGAGGGCTTATTAGTCCAAGGGCCGTCTTCTTTCGAGTACCAGGTAAAGCGGCTGGAATAGTTCTTGTTGATAAACGTTTCGTCCAAGTAAACTTCTGGCCTCTTCAGCGTTCCATCTGAATTCCGATTAAAGCGCTTGGCGCGAAGATACGCACGGCGAGCCAAAATAACATGGTTTTGCTCTTTGAGACTGTCGCGCCTGCGCCCCTCACCATAGGTAAATCCCCAGCGTCTGACGGCTCTCCAGAGCGTCATCTTGGGGATATCGACATTGTGCTCGGTGGCCAAATGTTGACTGAGGCGATCAAGACTCACACGCTGCCCCTGAAGGTTTTCCGACTGAACAAGGCTCCTTACGATGGGCAGAATTCCCAGGAGCGCAGGGTCAGGCGGGCGTCCAGGGCGTTTTTCAGGAGCAACCATAAGGGTACCCCCATTGCGATGATACTTGGCCATGGTTCGCTTAACCGTTACTATACTTATACCTAGTGCTTGCGCTGTTCTTTTAGCAGGCTCCTTGGTGGAAACAAAGTCATTAGACTGCTTTTCTTTGTCAAAATGCTTCTTTAAATGAATGACCATCTCCATCTCTTCAGGAGTGAGTTGTTTTCCTTGCTTGGCCATGGACAGACCCCCCCTCGGAAAAAGGCAAAAGAATATATTTTCCGAGGGGATATTAGCAGAAAGCCGAATGGCTGTCAAGTCCAGTATCATGATTTACGGTACACGCTATAGTAAAGTCTGTGGTTCCTGCGCCCTGTTTTGTTGCTCCTCGATTTGCCCTGCGTACCAGTCGATCTGGCGGCAAATGCCGCGGATCACCTTAACTTCACGTGCCTGAAGGGGCAGGCGTGATAGAAACCTCCGAATATTCAGCATCCAGTGCTCCGGATTCTGTGGATCCAAGAAACCGATTTTTTTCAGAACGTGTCGCAGATGTTCGTACATCCCTTCGAGCTCGAACTTGTCGGCAAGCCGTGGGGTTGACCTTGTCTCCTGCTCCCGGCTTGCAAGAAAGATCTCATAACAGAAGATCATGACTCCTTGGGCGAGGTTGAGCGAGGAAAATCCGGCAGTGGGGATGGTGGCGATGCTATGACAGTATCTGAGGTGTTCGTTGGAAAGCCCCCGATCTTCAGGGCCGAAAACCAGTGCGACCCGGTTTTTCAGGGTGATTGATATCAATTCCTCTGCAAGATCGCGAGGGTTTGTTAATGCCGGGCGATGTGCTCCAACTCGGGCGGTCGTCCCCACCACATATCCGTAAGGGCCTATGGCCGAAAGGAGATCGTCATAGACTTCCATCTTTTCGATAAGGTCGATGGAAGGACCTGTGGCGGTCTTGAGTACCCGGTTCAACTCGCAGTTCTTGGGGCGGACCAGGGTCAGTCGCTGCAATCCCATATTGAACATGGCCCGTGCTGCAGAACCTATGTTTTCCGGGATCTGCGGCTCAACTAGGATTACACCTACGTTCTCGATTCGCACCCTGGCGGCCATCTCTATGCCCCTGAAACCTTCTTCAGGCTTACCCTCCACTCCTATAGGTATCTCCACTATAGGTATCTCCACGGCGAAACAAAAGGCGTCCCTATGAAGGGACGCCTTTTTATCTTCAGGGTCATACTGAAGTTACGCTTAGCTCATTACCTTCTTTGCTTCCTCGGCCAGGGCGGGCACGACCTTGAAGAGGTCGTCCACAACTCCGTAGTCGGCCTTCTGAAAAATGGGCGCATCAGGATCCTTGTTGATGGCCACTATGAACTTGGAAGTGCTCATCCCGGCCAGATGCTGAATCGCACCGGATATTCCGCAGGCAACATATAGATTTGGTGAGACAACCTTGCCGGTCTGTCCCACCTGGTCCTTATGGGGTCGCCATCCTGCGTCCACCGCTGACCTAGAAGCTCCTACGCTGCCGCCCACGGCATCGGCAAGGTCTTCGAGTATCTGAAACCCTTCCGGCCCTTTCATGCCTCGGCCGCCGGACACAATCTTATCCGCCTCAGTAAGGTCCACCTTGCCGCTTTCATCCTTGACTATCTCGATGACTTTGGCTTTAGGCGGGCCTTCGTCGGCCTTGACCGTGCCTTCGGCAACCTCTGCCGTTCTGCCCGTGTCCGGTTCGCTCACAGCCATTACATTGGGTCGTGCCGTTGCCATCTGGGGAGTGCTGTCATCGCTGAAAGTAACCTTTGCGTATGCCTTGCCTGCATAAATGGGCCTGACGGCTGTTAGTTTGCCGTCCTCTATGGTGAAGGAGATACAATCCTGAGCCATGCCCACATCCAACCGGGCGCTAAGCCGGGCTGAAAGGTCCTTGCCCATGGAGGACGCACCCAGAAGCAAAATGGCCGGATCCTCGGTGCGGACGATTTCGGCTATCAGAGGCACATATCCGTCCGCTGTATAGTTTTCCAGTTCAGGGTCGTCCGCCGCGACTATTTTGTCCGCCCCGTATTGTGCGAGCACCGCGGCCTTGTCTTTTACGCCGGTTCCGAGCAGGACAGCGGTAAGGTTCTGCCCCAGGGCGTCGGCAAGTCGCCGGCCTTCACTGACGACCTCAAAAGATATCTTATGGATTTCTCCACTTCTTTGTTCTGCTATTACCATTACTCCTTGTGCCATCTTCTCAGTCTCCTTTGGATCAATGTATGGAAAAGGCCTTCGGATTGATCCGAACCCGATAAGTCGTCAATGTCGAGAGCTAAATGACCTTTGCTTCCTCGTGAAGGAGCTTGGCCAGGGTGGCAGCCTTTTCCTCCGGGGATTCGCCTTCGACTATCTTGCCCGCCTTACGTTCAGGCGGGGGCGTGAGTTTGATGACTTTCAGTTTGCGTGCCCCGGTCCCGAATTGAGACGAATCCAGACCCAGGTCGGCCAGGGATTTCTCTTCGAGAGGTTTCTTCTTGGCCTTCATTATTCCTGGTAGCGACGCATAGCGAGGCTCATTAAGTCCCTTCTGGGTCGTCACCACTGCGGGCAGAGGCGATTCCAGGACAAGGGTTTGGCCTTCCACCGGGCGGTTGGCTTTGACGGACTTCGCGTCCTCGGAGACTTCCAGCTTGGTTATCACCGGAAGGTGAGGAATCCCCAGAAACTCGGCCAGCGAAGGCCCTACAAGACCCTGGTCGTCGTCAACCCCCCTCTGTCCTGCGAATATAATATCGTATTCAAGATCCTTGACAGCCGCGGCCAGGGCCTTGGCCACGGCAGTGGCGTCACTGCCCTCAAAGGCGTCGTCCGTAACCAGTATGGCTTTGTCGGCACCCATGGCCAATGCCGTCCTGAGGGATTCGGTGACGCGCTTGGGGCCGAGGCCCACAACGATGACTTCCCCCCCGAATTTCTCCTTGAGCCGAAGGGCCTCCTCGACACCGAATTCATCGTAAGGGTTCATTACCCACTTGATGGCTTCCTGGGCGATTGATGTCCCGTCCGGAGCCACTTTGATCTGTGTCTCCGTATCGGGGACTTGCTTGATGCAGGCTATTATTTTCACCGCAACCTCCTTTCCCGTTTTCCTTTAAGTTCCGCCGGCGTAATGCCGGGGTTATCCACCAGACCGTACAGGAAGGTCTCGCTGATCTGTTTGGCAGCGGTCTCAATATCATATTTCCTGCGGGTTGACAATACCCAGTATCGGGACAATTCATCAAGGGCGCCGAAAAGGGCCCGCTTTGCCAAATCGGGGATCAGGTTTTTCTTGAATAGCCCCTCTTTTTGCCCTTTCCGAATAATGTCGGCAATCAGTTCCAGGTACTCGGCAAACTGATCGTTCTTGTAGCTTTTCATGAACTTGCTGCTCTGCCGGAGTTCCACTTGTATTATCTCGGCCATGTCCTTGTTCTGTTCGATAAGTTTTAAATGGCACAGTGCAAAACGCTCAATCTTTTCTGCAGGGTCTTCCGCGGCGGCAACCTGCTCCTTCATATTTAACAAAACGACCTTCATCTGCTCCTCGAACAGGGAGATCAGGATGTCGTCCTTGTTCTCGAAATACAGGTAAATGGTCCCGTCGGCAACGCCGGCCTCTCCTGCAATCTCCGAGACCTTGGCCTGGTAGAACCCCCGCCGCGCAAATACACGTGTGGCGGCTGCGATGATGCGTAAGTATTTTTCTTTATTCTTATTCTGTTTCATGGGAAGCAATGAATGACCATTCATTCATGTCAATTTGATAACCCGGACTTAAGGCCCTGTCAAGTTCTTTGTTCCTCAAGAGTGTCAACCCATCTTGTGATCTTGACAACGTGCTCAGTGTTTCCATATACTTTGCGGTCACTGATAGATTCACCTGCAACCCCCCTCTTTCCCGGGCGAAGCTGCTTGGGCCACAGCCCCGGAGCCGTTTTCTCAGGGGACAAAGCGTGAGTCAGTTCGTTTTTTTTACCACATCGGAAGGATCAGCAATGTCCCGGAAAACGCCTCATTTGAAGGGTAAGCGCATACTGGCCGTGGACGATGAAGAGGACGTGCTGGGTGTAATCGAAGAGACCCTGGATGGTGTTCACTTAGACAAGGCCCTGGATTACGACGGCGCAATAGAAAAAATTGATGAAAACACCTATGACTTGGCGATCCTGGACATCATGGGGGTTGATGGGCTAGGAGTTCTTAAGAAGGCGTTAGATCGAAACATCCCGGCGGTCATGCTTACGGCGCACGCTCTTAGCGCCGACACCCTGTTGGAATCCATAAGACTCGGCGCAGTCTCTTATCTGCCCAAGGAAAAGCTTGCGGACCTGGAGGCCATTCTTGAAGAGTTGCTGGAAGCAATGGAATCAGGCGAGCCTACTTGGAAACTGTTGTTTGATCGGTTGGGGGAATTCTTCGACGACAAGTTCGGGACCGATTGGAAGGAAAAGGACAGAAAATTCTGGTCCGAGTTCAGCAGGACCTACCAGGTAAGCAAGGGAATTCAAAGTCGCTTGAAGCATGACGAACGCGTCGGATGAAAGTCTGATTCTATTGTTCATAAAGAAGAGGCTCGAGAAAGACGCCTTAACTGAGTCCCCGGCAACGAAAGTAGAAGTAGTCGCAGAGAGTCGCGATCATGGTAAAATGGAGTCCTGCAAGCATATTGAAATACAGGGCTAATCGCACCAAGGGTGCTTATTATGAGATGTTCATTATGAAGGAGGATTCGATATCATGAACTACGCCGGATACGCCAAGATCAATGCCCGCCACCTGCCTGACAAGGTCTGTCTTATCGAACGAACCCCTTCCCAGGGCCAAAGAAGGACCCTCACGTGGAAGGAATTCAACAACGCCATTAATCGCACTGCAAACTACCTCTCCAATGAGATGGGAGTGAAGGAGGGCGATTATGTCATGCACCTCCAGAATAACTCCCTTGAGTGGCTCATCACCTATTACGGCATAATCAAGCTGGGAGCGGTTATCGTCCCTTTGAACTTTCGTTTCATGGGCGCGGATATCCTCTATGCAGCCGAAGTTTGTGATCCCAGGGTATTCTTCTTGGGATCAGAATTCCTGCCGGTGGTCCAGCCCATCCAGGGCGACCTCAAAACTGTGGAGCAATACATCTGCGTGGGACAGCAGGTTCCGGACGATATGATCGACTTCAAGGCGGTGGATGAGTACGATGATGAATCCGAAGCCATAGTTGAGGTTGATGACCACCATGATCTGGCCATGATGTTCACTTCCGGCACTACGGGCAAGCCCAAACCGGTGCTCCACACCCACTATTCCCTGAACAATACAGCCATCGGGAACGGCATGAGCTATTTCGTCCAGAAAAACGACAACTACGTCTTTTTCCTTCCCCTTTACCACAGCGGGACCATGTTTCTATGGGCCCCGTTTTACGCCACAGGAGCGACAGGAACCCTCCTTAGAGAATTCAAGGAGCCCAAGTGGATCATTGAGGCCCTGGCCGAAGAAAAGGGCACGGATATCCTCTTTGTCGTGCCCGTGGCAGTGGCCGTCCTTAACGCCATAAAGAAGGGAGAAATAACACTGTCGGATTACGACCTGTCCGGATGGAAGTACCTGGAGATCGGTGCGCAACCGGTCCCGTTCGAGGTTATGAAAGGCCTGGTGGACAAACTGCCCGCCGCTGTTTCAAACATATACGGCATTACAGAGGGAGGCGGAGGGGGCACCTTCAACCTGTATCCGGAAGACGTATTGCGCAAGCCCGGTTCCATCGGCAAACCCACCTTCGGCGTTGAGGCCATGCTGGTGGATTTTGAGGGCAAGCCGGTTCCCCCCGATGAGGTCGGTGAGCTCACTTTCAAGACACCGCGTATGATGAAGGGATACTTCAAGAACCCGGAGATGACCCGGGAAACCTTGAAAGACGGATGGCTATACACAGGCGATCTCCTGAAGACTGATGAAGAAGGCTATTTCTACATCGTGGATCGTAAGAAGGACATGATTACAAGCGGTGGAGAGAACATCTTTCCTGTGGAAATCGAGGACGCTCTCATGGAGAGCCCCAAAATCGATGATGCAGCGTGCATAGGCTACCCTGACGAGCGGCTCGTGGAGGGCGTAATGGCCATCGTTCAACTCAAGGAGGGGGAGAGCATGACCGAGGAAGACGTCATTGATTTTGCCAAGAGCAAGCTCGCAACATACAAGCTTCCCCGTAAAGTCGTCTTTGATCAGGTAATGCGGAATCCTACGGGCAAGCTCATGAAGCCCGAGATGCGCGAGAAGTACACGGGGCGTAAGGAGGCTTTTCGTAAGCTGGATTAGTGTCCCTATCAGAAAAGAGACGGCAATAAAACACTGTGGAAAAAATCAACAGGGACGGGTGACCCCCGTCCCTGTGCCGTTTTGAACTCAGGACCCGTGCCCCCCTTTTGGACCGGTTATTGTTTGAACGCCAAGGACATGAAGAGTCGGTATAAACGAACAAAGCTCGAATACCACGAATAGCAGCGCTTATTCGATTCCGGACGAGGCGGAAGCAGGAGCAATCTTTTCTTCCGGGATGGGACGTGGTATAATAATTAATCTCACCGCTTTTCACGGTAACAGAAGGGTAAACCGCTAAAAGACATGTTTTGAAAGACCTTCGACCATATGGATACCTTAGAAACACCCAGCAAGAAGAACTGGTGGCGCGAGGACCCCTTTGGCTTCATACCGCCTGAATCCTTTGAATCCCTGGGCATCGATCCCGCAGATATACCCGCAGGAACTTTCGCGGCCAACCGTCGCCCGTCACAGATCGAGAGCCGCTTCGGGGGCGATGCTTACGGGTTCGGCCTTTTCGAGGTGGGAGATCGATTAAGCTCAAAGGACCTGGAACTCCTCCAATCCCTTTCCGAAGGCGATTCCGATTACATACGCAGGCATCACCGTGAGCTGAATCGGATTTACAAGAGCCTGGGTCTTCTGATCCGCTTCACTCGCCGGGGGAGACCTTTTTACCTTGTGCCGGCGCACCTTGTTTCGGGGACAATCAGCAATATTCGTTACAAGGCCGAGGAAATCAGTAAGGTGATTGATTTTCATCGACGGAAGTTCCTCAAGGAAAGCCATCGCATCGGAATGATCACCCATACAGACGACCTCCTGATCAATGAACTGTCCATTAGGTTCAAGGAACACAGTTTCATAGTATTCGATTCCCTCGAAAAACTAAAGGGGTACATACATCCTTTGGACCTTGTTATTATCACAAAGGACCCTCACGAGATCCTGGTCATGGAGAGATTTCTGGGCCACGCCGCGCGTAACCTCTCAAAGAAGCGCATGGACAGATACGTGCAGTATCTTTTGGGAAAGATTTACAGAGCTCTTAAACCGGACGGCGAACTATATATAATTGCCAATCATTATGCCCAAAAAACTAATCAGGTTGTGAAAGTTACATTCAAAAGCAATGTGGAAAAGAAAAAGTTCATGCTTTTCTGTCATATCTTCCGTACCAGGAGGAAGTACCAGTTAAAAGGCCGGTCGGAGCGGATTCATGCCTTTGATTTTCAGAAATATCTGCGGGGTGTATACGTCGAAAAGGAGGTTATAGACCGTCTCCTTGATCACAGGGATCTGGATGATATGACAATGGAGGAGTTGGTATCCCTCCCGTATCTTAATTATCGACTGGATGAAGAAATTGATCATGATCAGGAGAAAACCTGGGGCCGGTTGCTTTCTGTATTCTTCGATGAAATTGCTTTCAAGCCACTGCTGCCCGCACCACTCAAGTCCGAATGGCGCAGGCGTTTCTCGGCAGCCGGGTTCGCGCCTCGTTATAAGCTGGCCTACCTAGGGCAAAAAAAGCCCGTGGTGGTGGAACTGGATGTGATCCGCGCGGAGATCGACAAGACCCGGCTGGCCGGCTGTCCGCTGGAATTGCTGGCCGACTACCGTGATACCTTCGAGTATGTACAGGGGACACTCGGGGTGCTGGATGAGATCAGGAGCAGCCTCTATTCAGGCCTGTCAGAGGTATTTATGGCACGGCTCCGACAGCCGTTTGAAAACAGGCGCAGGAGATATGCAGGGTTCAACGACGTTCTCCGCCTCATGTCCAGGGCCAAGACCCTTGATAGGATTCGTTCTTCTCTCAACCCGGACGGCATTGAGGGGTCGGATTTGTCGATGCTGGAAAATATTGAAATGCTGCCATTTTTCGGGCTTGGTGAAGGGGAGCTGAAGGAAATCTACCTCATTGTCACGGGGCACTCGACAATGGGAAGGGTGCTTTCAGGAAAGATGAACGAAAAGGCGCTGAAGCCACTTTCGGATCTGGCTCGCAAGGAAGAGCCGGGCAGAGCGTTGAACCTCTTGCGATATTGCCGCCTCATGACCATGGCCGAGACCGTAGCCTCACGTGGAAGCGAGTTGAGATTCGAGCACCTGGCTGAGCTTTTCGATCTCTATGAGTCGGTCGTCCGTGTGGTCACCAACCGGGATATGGACTGGGACCGATTGCTTGATGAGAAGATCAGCCAGATCGGCGGTATTCACAACATGATCGTCCGCAAGGTTCTTAAGCTCATGGATCTTGTTGAACATTTCGAGTTCCTTGACAGTTGGGCCGAACTCCGCCTCAAGGGCGATATGGAGAAGGAAAGCCTTGCCGACTATGATCCTGAGAAACTTCAAAAGATCGATAATATTCTGAGGCTAATCCAAACCATTGAGGAATTCGAGAGGCTTTTTCTCAAAGAGGATCCTCTGAGACTTCCTATTTTCTATCGCAAGTTTCTTAACATGGAGTTTCATGGCACCGGCCACATTTTTGAGCGGATGGACAGCCGGCAGGCCTTTATACTGCTTTGGATCGCCGTCAACGTGTCCCGCGGAGAGATAATCAATTTCAATCCGATCTTGGGCGATACTCCGCCTTCCAAGATCGCCGATCGGATAAAGCGTGTGGAAGAGGAGGCCGGCAACATCAACACGGCCTACCTGGACCTGGACACCCTGGCGAGGTTCAGTGAACACATTTACCGGAGCGGTGCCGGCTTTGTCATCGGAACCGGTTTCCAGCTTTCAATAGACCCCCTGACCCAGTCACTGGACGTTTTCTGTATCGACCTGGACGATGTGATAGACCAATTGGACCGTCTTGTCGGCTCGTTTTCCGGCAGCAATATTGCGGAGATTCCATGGCAGACCCTGGAACTTGTGGACGGGTTGTTCGCAAAGCTGGAGGCCTTCCACCGCAACCACCCGGACCTCCTCAGTTACCATGAGGTGCACGCAGAGGGCTTCAGGCTTCCGGAGCGGCAGAGGAATTGGTTTCGAAGGGTGACCAATGTTCGGGAGCGACTCCGAAGCTCTCTCCAGGCCGTTCTTTTTCAGGCTGAAAACCTGCACACGGATATAAACGCCCTTTTTGTTCATGCCCGATCCCTTTTCCGGTTTTTTCTTCCGGAGCTGAAAGGACTCGAGCACCTGGATCTTGCAGGAAATATGTATCTCAACTCCTCTCCCATTGATTACATTCTCCGAAACACCAGAAAGATTCAGGCCCTTGTTCGCAATGAAAGGCAGGATTTCCAGGACACTCGACTTCTGCATAAGCTGGCTCAGCGTGAGTTCGGTCCTATGGCCGCAGGCACCGTGGGTGTCAGCGATCTTCAGATGGATGAACTGGAGGCCATCGTGGAAGGACTGAAAGGCAACCCACCTCTGTTTGAGGCCCTCATAAAGTCCTTTGTATTTCAGGACCTGGGGCGCGTCCCGGAGCTTCGAAAGCGTTATGCAGACCGTATCCAGCCGGTGGATCATGCAGGCGCAGGGGCCAGGTTTCTGGAGGAGGAAAGAATCCCTGAGCGTTTCGGTATGGATGAGCAGGCCAAATCATACATTGTGACCCTGGTGCGTTACCACGATTTCATGCATCATATCTTGAGGGGAGAATTCGATTATCGTGCCCTCAGGGAGGTCGTAGCTTTCAACAGCAAGGATCTGTTCGACGCGTTCTTTGTCAACAGCTTCATCATGCTCTCGTCCCTTCGGGAAGATCTCATCCTGGAGGATCTGGCCGGTGAACTTTTCCGTATACGCACGTTTTGCCATCAAATAATGGCTGGAGCGGTGGACTTCGACGAACATATGGATGGAGAGCTCCTAAGGGGAGGCAGGCTGTATCGGGCCCTGAAAGCATACAGGGATAAGGGATTGCCGCACGATCTTTCACCGACGGCGTATCTTAATGAATGGGAGGAAAACGAAAGACATGATGAAAAAGACCTGGAGGCGGGCCGGTGGATCTCGGCGCTGGAGCGGATTTTTCGACTTAGGGGGATCAAGACCGTTCGGTTTCCTGACCTTGCCATGCTTATCATGAAGGTTCCCATGCGATATATTTACAACAAGAGAGGCCTTTCAGGGGTCGGTTACCCCACTTTCGAGCGGGAACTCTTCGAGGCCTTTCGGATCCATCGAAGTCTGCAGAACCTGTCGGAAGATCTGCGCCTTTTCATCCTGGATAGATTGACGGGAGATCAGGTTAGGCTGTACGGCTTTGAAAACATCAGCCGGTACCTGAGCTATCAGAACCAAGTCAAGCTTCTGCTTGTGGCCCTAAAGGGATCCCTTCGCTTCCAGGATCGGACCGGCCTTCCCATTTCCTTAAGCTTTCTCGAGATCATGCCCAAAATCAGTCGAAGGTACGAAGCTTTGAACGATTTCTTAAACGAGTTCACGGCTGCAGAACTATGGAGAAATCCACAGCACTTGGAGCGCTTCTTAGGGGCGGGCACGGGGCTTTTGCTTCGGTTGGACGAGAATACCCGCGTACTTACCCTGGACTTCCTCGACCGTGTAGACATACGGAAAAAGATCTCCTATATGGATTCCATCACCAACCTGGACCAACTCAAGAACTACTTCCACTACTCCCTTCATACTCTTCGAAAGATTCCGTTCTATACTGACGACTACGAAATCGACTTGGAGCGTGCCTTTGACCGCAGATTGAAAGAGATCACCGACCTCATGCTTGAACAGGCAAGCAAACAAATGGGACTATTGTGCGATTTCTCTGAAATCCACAGCCTCTATAAGGACCTGGCGGACCGTGCTCTGGACATCGGATTTAATGAAGAGCAACGAAACAAGCTTCGAGACCTTTATGAACTTCGAAAGGATGATCTAAAGAGGCAGAAATTGGAAGAGATTGAGGGTCTGCTGGAAAGTATACAAAGTTCTCAGGAATTGAGTGATTACTGGGATGGGACAAAGTGGTATCTTTTCAACAACCGGACCTATCTGGGCAAGGAATATGAGAATATGATCGCCAGAAGGTTTGACGAAGCTATGGGCGGCCTTCTATCAAGCCGGGCCGGGGGATCAACGGACGAAAGGACCGGTGAAGCGCAACCCCCGTATCGGTAGGATTACTGGAGAAAAGCATCGTGAAGAAAGTAAGAAGCGAGAATGGATCAGTGACGATCCGCCCCATGCGCATCGAACACCTGGGACCGGTTTTCCAGCTGGGAGAGAAGCTCTTCACCCTATCCGAATCACCCAGCCTCTACAGGACCTGGGACGAGTACGAGGTCATCGATTTATACCGCAATGACCCCGAATCATGTCTGGTGGCCGAGTCAAAGGGGCGTGTGGTGGGTTTCATCTTGGCAAGCATTATCGACAAGAGAAATTCGCCTCGGCGATACGGTTATCTGGTCTGGTTCGGAGTAAGCAAGGATCTCCATGGGCAAGGGATAGGTCGGCAGCTTTTTGAAGCATTCCTAAAAGTCATGGAAAAAGAGGGGGCACGGATGCTGCTGGTGGATACGGAGGCCCAGAACAAAGAGGCCTTGCGTTTCTTTGAAAAATGCGGTTTCTGCTCGCCCCAGGATCATGTCTATTTGAGCCTGCAGATCGCTAAAGACTGAGTCGTAGGAAATCCTGAAAGGACTCGACCATGGACCACTCGGGCCTGCGCGTCCACCGGCGGCGGCTCAAAAGCCTGCTCCGGGAAATGATCGACATCTACAGCCCCTCGGGAAAAGAGAAAGAGGTGGTCTCTTTTTTGGAGGATTACCTGAGAGGGAACGGTTTGAAGGTCCTCCGCCGTACCGTGGAGGAGGACCGTGATAACCTTATGGTGCTGCCCACGAATGGTGATCCCGAATTGCTTTTCCTCGGGCATGTTGACACTGTGGCGGCCTTTGATTACGACCAGTATAAATGCGAGGAATCCGGCGACGAGATGACCGGTCTCGGTTCCGCGGACATGAAAGGAGGCTGTGCGGCAATGTTGGAGGCCTTCACAGCCTTCAAAGAGCAGGCCGACCGGGAAGTGCCGGCCGCCCTTGCTCTTGTGGTGGGGGAGGAGGAGAGCGGAGACGGGACATCTGCCCTATTGGAGGAGTACGGTTTCTCATGGGCGGTGGTGGCGGAGCCCACCAACTTGATTCCCTGCCTTAGTCACTACGGTTACATCGAGATGGAGTTGAGCACCACGGGCCGACGCGTCCATGCCTCCCTGGCCAACCAGGGACAAAATGCGGTCCGGAGCATGCTCCATGTGCTCATGGGACTGACCGCACATCTGGATAAGTCCCGCAAGGACGTCATATACAATATCCGGGATATGAACAGTTCTCACGCCGGTTTTGCCGTGCCCGACCGTTGTGACGTGGCCATCGACCTGCACCTGCCCCCGGAATCACCTGTGGGCGAAATCGCCGCCGAGCTTGAGGACGTTGTGTCCCAAGCCCTTCCTCCGGGGGTGGACCTCAGGGAAGTTTTTGACTTTTGTACACTTCAGGGCGGCTATGTTCTGCCGGACAAGGGATGGCTGCCCGACCTCCTCAGGGAGGCTTACACTCGCCATGGGCTGCTCTGGAGCCCGGGCGCCTTCCCCAGCCATTCCGACGCCAACCTCCTGTGGTCCGAGGGTATCCGTCCCATCATCCTTGGTCCCGGCCGGTTGGAGAAGGCTCACACTCAGGATGAGTCGGTGAGCTTTTCACAGGTCGTGATGGCGGCGGATCTCTACCTGGAGCTTCTGGCCTCTTTACAGGCGTGAGGCGCCGGCGGTATAAGCAGGCTTGAATCCGTCAAAAACAGGGTTAACACTCTGCTCCACCCGGGTCATCATGGCGGACACATAGTCCGGTCGTTGCATGTCACGCCAGCGCGGGTATCCGCCCAACCACACATACTGCACAAGCTCCAGGAAGCCTGCCTTTGAGAAAAGGAAAGGACCGACGGTTATCTCTCCATGTTGCTGCACGACGGTGAATTGAAGCTCCGCAGGTTCGGCGTATCGGTCAAGAATACCTCGGATCTCCCCGCGACTCATATATCCTTCGGGTTTCTGGCGGAACTCCTCGGGTTCGGTGGGAAAAGGGTATCGGCGGTAGACCTCGCCGATGAAACCGGTGTGTCGGATGTTATGAATAGCCCCCATAAGATCGCCCATGGCGGCAGGGTCCTCGATCACATCCACGTCCCACTTTGCTTCAAAGTCGACCCGGCCCGGATCGTCAGCCAGTTCTATGATGTGCCTGCAGAACTCGGGCGCAAACAGGAAGAAACGATCCATCAGAAGGAGGTCCGTGTCTATGTTGAAAAATCCAAAGGCGATGGAGCCCCTGTTAAGTGTCTGAAACGCAAGAGGCATGGAGATCTCCTTCTTCGTCTTTTGATAAGGTCGGCAGCTAAAAAATTTTTTTATTCTGACTGGTTTTCAAGAGTAATGAACCATAACAGGTGGGCCCGTTCATGGCAAAGCCCTTTTTTGCGCCACGCCAGATTTGACATCCTACCGTATGGTTGGGTACCCTTGAATTATTTGAATATATGCTTAGATTAAATTCTTAATTAGGCGCTCAATAGGAGGCGGCTCTGCCAAGCCCCTCTCAAGCCATTCCATTCACAAGTGAGGAGTGATTCCATGCTATCCAAGCCTGAACTGAGAGAGGGAAACACATTTAGCGGTTCAACCAAGTACGTGCTCGACAGCGAACTTGCTCAGATCGTGAATGTCTCAATGTCCCTCGAGATGCCGCTGCTTCTAAAGGGGGAGCCGGGAACCGGGAAGACTATGCTGGCGCATGCCATTGCAGAAGCTCTGAGGATGCGACTCATCGTGTTAAACGTCAAATCGAGTATGAAGCTCGTGGAGGCCCTTTACCAGTACGACACGCTTACCCGCCTCAATGACAGCCGTTTCGGTGATTCCACCCGGGATGTGAGCAACATCGAAGACTACATCAAGATGGGTAAGATCGGACAGTCTTTCGTGTCCGACGAACGTGTAGTTCTTCTGATCGATGAGATCGACAAGGCGGACTCCGACTTCCAGGATGACATGCTCGATGTGCTGGATCAGATGGAGTTCGACATCATCGAGATCGACAAGACCATCCCAGCCAGGCACCGACCGGTCATTGTAATCACCTCCAACGCCAAGAAAGATCTGTCCGACCCGTTCCTGGGACGCTGTAATTTCCACCACATTGCTTTTCCGGATGACGAAATGATGAGAAGGATCGTCAGGGTTCACTTTCCGGAGGTCGCCCAGGATCTTCTGAACAGCTCTGTGGAGGCCTTCTACCGGCTGCGAGAGATCCGTGGGGTTGAGAAGAAGCCGGCCACGCGCGAGCTTATCAACTGGATACGAGCGCTCAGGGCCGATCCCGACTTCAAACCGAAAAAACTGCTCAAAGGGGATATCCCCTACCTGGGTGTCCTGTTCAAGAAGAGCCCCGATTATGCCGTAGCCCAAAACAGCGTTCGACGTTCGCGATTCTAGGGGCCTGGTGTAAAATAAGCCGACGAGAGATATGATATGTTCATCGAGTTCTTTTTTGCGCTTAAGAGGTTGGGAATTCCGGTTACTCCTACAGCCTTTTTGAAGCTTCAGCAGGCCCTGAGCATGGGCCTGGTCCATACAATAGATGACTTCTACACCGCGGCCCGTGCCATCCTGGTCAAGAGCGAACGCTGGTTCGACATGTATGACCAGGTATTCGCACACCATTTTCAAGGAGCTGAACTCAAGGATCCCACTGATCGGGAACTCGAGGAAATAGCCCGGGCAATGCTCGAGGAGTGGTTGAAGTCTCCGGATGAGCTTGCCCAAGCCCTGGGCGTGAGTGAGGAAGAACTCGCCAACATGAGTCCCGAGGAGTTGATCGACTATTTCCTGGAGCGTCTCAAGGAACAGACCGAAGAACATCATGGCGGAAGTCGCTGGATCGGCACCAAGGGGACGTCCCCTGTGGGCCACTCCGGATATCACCCCGGTGGCATGCGGGTGGGGGGGGTCTCCCGAAACAAGTCCGCTGTCAAGGTGGCCATGGATCGTCGCTATAGGGACTACTCCCATGAAGGTCCCCTTACCCAGTCCCAGATCGGGGAAGCTCTGAAACGGCTTCGCAATATGGTGCCGGCGGGCCCCATGGACAAGATCAACGTGGACAGGACGATTTACGAAACAATGAGGAACGGAGGCGAGATAGAGCTTGTTTTTGATCGTAGCCTCAAGGACAGGCTGAAAGTGATTCTCGCCATCGATAATGGGGGTTGGTCCATGGATCCGTATGTGGATGTTGTTCAGACGTTGTTCAACTACGCCCGCGCCCAGTTCAAGGATTTAAGGACCCTCTTTTTTCACAATACAATCTATGACGTTCTCTGGGCTGACCCACCGAGGCGGAGCAAACCGTTTCGTGTGAGCGAGCTACCGCGGCTCGACCCTGAAACCCGTTTCATCATCGTGGGGGATGCCAGCATGGCTCCCTACGAGCTGATGGCTACGGACGGATCCATCCATTACGAGGAACGATCCGGCCGTCCCAGCTATGAGCGGTTACAATTCATAAAAGATACGTTTCCGCGTGCGGTCTGGCTCAACCCCAAGATGGCGGATGAATGGCATTATACTCGGACCATTCATGTAATCCGGGAAATTTTTCCCATGTTCGAACTCACCCTGGACGGCTTGGAATCCGCGGTCACCCACATGATGAGCCGCAATTGAGAGAGGCTCCTGAGAAAAATGGTTCAGGGGCCGGGTATGCGGTAGATGCATGTGAATAATTATTGCTTGACAGGCCTCTTGAGTTTGATTAATATTAGTAACCATTATTGATAAGGGGCCTTCATGCTTCAGGAAAGAAAAAATCACCGGATGACCCACCAGAGGAGCGTCATCCTGGAAGAATTGAAACGCTGTCATGATCATCCGAAGGCGGATGAGATTTATGAGCGCGTCAGGGAACGGCTTCCCAGGGTGAGCATGGGAACCGTGTATAGAAACCTGGATGTGCTGGTTTCAAGTGGATTGATTCGAAAGATAGGCCCTGATTTTACCCAGATGCGCTTTGATGGCAATACTTCTGAACACTATCATGTCACCTGTATGGAGTGCGGCAGGATTGAAGACATGGATATTGAACAACAGGATGATCCGACTTCCCACCTGGAAGCGGCCCTGGGAAAACTGACCAAATACGGAGTTTTCGGTCACAAGTTGGAGTTTTATGGGCTATGTGCGGAATGCAGTAATAAAAAAGGACATCTCTATTGAGAATTCCGGGTCACGGAATCATTTGAGAGGAGGTTAATTATGGGACTAAAAGGGAGTAAGACCGAGAAGAACCTTCTTACCGCGTTTGCAGGAGAATCACAGGCCAGAAACAGATATACCTATTTTGCCGGCCAGGCCAAAAAAGACGGCTACGTCCAGATCTCGAGCATTTTCGAGGAGACCGCCAACCAGGAAAAGGAACACGCAAAACGACTCTTCAAGTTTCTGGAAGGGGGCGAAGCTGAGATTACAGCCGCATTTCCCGCGGGCGTTATCGGACCGACCCTGGAGAACCTGGAAGAAGCGGCGGCTGGAGAAAACTATGAGCATACTGAGATGTATCCGGGCTTTGCCAAAGTGGCAAGAGAGGAAGGCTTCTCTGAGATCGGTGATGTCTTCGAGAAGATAGCTGTTGCTGAGAAGCAGCACGAGAAGAGATATCGTGACCTGGCAGCCAATATCAAGGCCGGCCGGGTATTTAAGCGGGACACGGAGGTTGTCTGGCGGTGCCGTAATTGCGGGTATCTCCACAAAGGAACAGGGGCTCCGGACACATGCCCTGCCTGCGCGCACCCGGTGGATCATTTCGAGTTACTAGGCGAGAACTATTAAGATGAAAAGGAGGATTTAAAATGGCACAGAAACTTGAAATCTATAAGTGTGAAGTGTGCGGAAACATTGTGGAAGTCGTTCATGGGGGCAAAGGTGAGCTAGTGTGTTGCGGGCAGCCCATGAAGCTTTTCAAAGAGAACACTGTGGATGCGGCAAAAGAGAAGCATGTGCCCGTGGTGGAAAAGACGGCTGAAGGCTACCTGGTAAAAGTCGGGGAAGTCGCCCATCCGATGGAAGACAAGCACTACATAGAATGGATAGAGCTGATTGCCGACGGAAAGGCGTACAGGCAGTTCTTGGAGCCGGGAGGCGCACCGGAAGCTGTGTTTAAGATCGATGCGGATCAGGTTTCGGTGAGGGAATATTGTAATATTCATGGGCTTTGGAAAAAGTAGTCAATGGAGTGGGCCGGAACCGCACCTCAAAGGTGGTCCCGGCTTGCTCAACGTGAAAAGGAGTTTCAAGATGGGAGAGTGGAGGTGCCAAAAGTGCGGATATAATCTCAGTGCGGATGCGCCGCCCGAGACATGCCCGCAGTGCCGGGAGAAATGTGAATTCGTGGATGTCTCGTGCTATATTCCCGATTGCGGGAACACAGGGCAGGATATTCGTCTCAAGTAGGAATCGGGCCTGAAAGCCCTTAATGTCGCACCCGGGATAGGCTGGAGTCCGATGTTTTCTCTTGGAATGGAGGAGAAAATGGGGACGGCGTTGGTGGTTTATGCCACTAGTAATTAACTGAACATGTATTTTAACAAGACGGTCATTTTAAATGGAGGGCTGTAATGACAACACCTCAACATTGTCCCGGTTTTGATGATTTTAAGAATCTGAAGTCATTTTCTTGTAAATGTCCTGCTTGTGGTAAGGAAAAAGAGATCTTTTCAGATGAATTCGATAAGAAACATATATGTAGTCAGTGCAAGCAGGAAATAGATTTTACCAAATGCAGCCTGGAAGCAGGAAACTGAAAAGGGAGGCGTAATCCGGAGTTTTTCTGCTGCAGCTCCTCATCCCGGTCGCCTTCCTATGCTCCTCGTGCAATTGACTCGGAAAAGGCGGCCGGGTATCAACTGAAAGGATCAATTTTATTAGTAATAGTTATTAATAATGTACTTGTTTTGTGCATTAATCCGGGACACACGAAGTGATCCCAGAGAGAGGATGAAAACATGGAAGAATCCATCAAGAAGAAAAAGAAAAAGGAAACCGCCGGTCTTAACCTGAGAGAGGTTACCATATGTGATGCAACCGCCCAGATGCTGGCCAAAGCTGAAAAGGATGGTGTGGAGACTGCATTTCACCGTGCCGCATCCATGAAGGCGTGTCCCATAGGTGCAAACTCCGCTTGTTGCAAGCATTGCTCAATGGGGCCCTGCCGGCTTAACGCCAATGACCCTTATGGAAAGGTGGGTGTGTGTGGAGCCACCATCGACACGATCCAGTCCCGGAACTTCGGGCGTATGGTGGCAAGCGGCGCCGCTGCCCACACCGATCACGGTATGGCCATGCTGGATCTGTTCCGGGAGGTGGTAAACGGCAACATCAAAGACTATCAGATAAAAGACCCCATCAAGCTGGTTGAAGTTGCATCGGGAATGGGTATAGAGACCGAAGGACGCGACACCAAGGACGTGGCCATGGATCTCTATCACGAGCTGGAGCGGACGTATACCCAGGTGGAAGGTGAGATCCCGTTCGCCAAACGTGTTCCTGCAAAGACCCTGGAAACCTGGCGGAAGTACGGCGTTGTTCCCCGAGGAGCCATGCGCGAGATCATGGAACTCATGCATCGGACACATATGGGCGTGGACCAGGATTATGAAAACATGACCAGCCAGTGCTCCAGGACCGCCCTTGCGGACGGTTGGGGCGGCTCCATGGTGGCCACCGAGATCTCGGACATCCTCTACGGGACTCCTACGCCGGTGAGGGCCGAGGTGAACATGGGTTGCCTGAAGGAAAAGGAGGTCAACATTATCATTCACGGGCATGAGCCCAACCTGTTCGAGTCCATGCTGGACTCGGTGAATGACCCGGGTCTTGTACAGGCAGCCAAGGATGCCGGAGCCGATGGAATCAACCTGGTGGGCATGTGCTGCTCGGGCGCTGAAATGTTGTCTCGCCACGGCATCCCGCATGCAGGGAACTTCATGTCAACTGAAACCATCCTTGTAACAGGAGCTGTGGATGCCATGGGCGTGGATGTCCAGTGCATAAAGCAGGGACTGGCCAAGGTGGCCGATTGTTACCAAACCAAGCTGTTCACAACCAACCCCAGATGCCGCATCGAGGGGGTCGAGCATATCGAGTTTCACGAGTACACTCCCAGGGAATGCACGGACGCTATTGTGGAAAACGCCATAGTGCGATTCAAGAACCGCACCGCAGCAGTGGAGATTCCCAACATCAGGAACATGGGGATCCACGGGTTCTCCCACGAGTACATCAACTACATGCTGGGTGGCAGTTTCCGTTCATCCTACACCCCTCTCAACGACAACATCATTAACGGCAGGATTCGAGGCGTGGCCGGGGTTGTGGGCTGCACCAACCCACGGGTGAAGCAGGATTGGGTCCACGTGGAACTGGTCAAGGAGCTCATAAAGAACGATGTGCTTGTGGTCCAGACCGGGTGTTCTCAGATTGCGCTGGCCAAGGCCGGTCTGTATACACCTGAAGCGGCTCATTTGGCCGGCCCGGGGCTCAGCGAAGTATGCGAAACCGTGGGAATGCCGCCGGTACTGGGTTTGGGTTCGTGCGTGGACAACAGTCGCATCCTGATTGCGTGCGCCGAGATGGTACGTGTAGGCGGCTTGGGTGACAGCATCGCCGAGCTCCCGGTTGCAGGAGCCGCCCCCGAATGGATGAGCGAGAAGGCCATATCCATCGGCCAGTATTTCGTGGCCTCGGGTGTCTACACGGTCTTCGGGGTTACCTTTCCCATCGTGGAGGAGACCAAGTTCCATAAGCACTTGTTCGCAGGGCTCGAGGAGCAGGGTTTCGGCAAGTGGGGTTTCGCCAAGGATCCCTATGATATGGCCCGGCTGATGATCGGGCACATTGATGCGAGGCGTAAGGCCCTCGGCCTGGACAAGGCCCGCGAGCGAGTGCTCATGGACATGACGGACCGGCAGAAGCTCGAAGCCGCATAAACCGGAATTCTTCCGGGCGTGTTTACCGGACCCGGGGGAGCATCCCCCGGGTCCTTTCTGTCCACACCTCTTTTGGTTTGCGGGCGATGGCCCGCCTTAGACCCTTGATCGCCATGCCCTTGATTTGCATCAATGACCATATTATGATCAAGGCCTTAAAAAGCGATTGCAAAAGAACATTGATAAGTTTTCAATAATTGATGAAAGGAGAATGCAATGCGTCCGATCGAGATCGCCAAGGATGTCTACTGGGTTGGGGCGGTGGACTGGAACAACCGGGATTTTCATGGGTACTCCATCTACCAGGGGACCAGCTACAACGCCTTTTTGATAATGGACGAACAAATCACCCTGATAGATACGGTCAAGGCCCCGTTTGCGGACGAGATGATGAGCAAGATCTCGCAGATTGTGGATCCCAAGAAGATCGACATTATGGTCAGCAACCACACGGAAATGGATCATTCCGGGAGTCTTCCAAGGGTCATGCACCGCATCGGTGAAGACAAGCCTCTTTACTGCTCAAGCATGGGGCACAAGAATTTGTCTCTTCACTTTCCCTGGAAGTGGAACTACCAGCCTGTGGATAACCTTCAGGAGCTTTCCATAGGCTCGCGCACACTTACGTTCATGGAGACCCGCATGCTGCACTGGCCGGACAGCATGTTTACATACTCTAAGGATGACGGGATCCTCTTTTCGAGCGATGCCTTCGGCCAGCACTATGCAGGCCCTGAGCGGTTCGATGACGAAATCGGCGAGGCAATAATGCCTCATGCCAAAAAATACTTCGCCAACATACTCATGCCATACGCCCCGCTTATTCTCAAGCTGGTGGACAAGGTAACGGATATGGGGCTCAAGCTGGATATGGTCTGCCCGGATCACGGTGTAATATGGCGGAAGGATCCCTCAAGGATCATCGAGGCTTATGTTGAGTGGAGCCGGATGGAGCCTTCGCGTAAGGCGGTTATCGCTTATGACACCATGTGGCATAGCACCCAGCTCATGGCCGAGACCATCGCGGATACATTGATTGCCGAAGGCGTGGACGCCAAACCAATGCATCTTAGGTCATGTCACAGAAGCGACGTCATGACCGAGGTCCTGGAGGCGGGGGCTGTGATAATCGGCTCTCCCACCCTCAACAACGGCATTTTTCCTACGGTGGCTGATTTCCTTGCTTACATGAAGGGCCTCAAGCCCAAGAATAAGATAGGTGCGGCTTTCGGTTCCTACGGCTGGAGCGGCGAGGCCGTCAAGATCCTCAGAGGCGAACTCGAGGCCATGAAGTTCGATGTTAAGGGGGAGGGCGTTCGAAGCCATTATGTTCCGGACGAGGGTGAACTGGCTGCGTGTCGCTCACTTGCCCTGGATATAGCCCGGGCTCTACCTGCTTGAGCGGGAATATTCATTAAAGAGGAACCTTTGAATCCGTCCCTTTTCAAAGACCATACCGACGGTTCATACCGGCTTGTAAGGGGAGGCTGGAACATCGCGGCTTTGCGCATAATCGTGTCGGCGCTCGCGTGCGCCGTCCTGATCCTTGCGGCGGGGTGTGTATCACAGGACCGCTATGTCTACAAGCGTATCCTATCCGATTACAATCGGATAGGATACGCTTGT
>CAYPSZ010000009.1:0-3054 GCA_964413125.1 uncultured Desulfobacterales bacterium | reverse complement strand
TGAAAAACGCTCGATTCCGCCCTGGAGAAACTTGTCGCGTAGCCGGCCCCGATGACCTTGACCTCTTTCCTGCATGGCGGTCTTTAATACAGGCATTGCGTTTCCTCGCTTGTTTCCATCCAGCAATGGCTATTTTCCGCAATCTCTTCGTCGATCTGCGGGATTCCTTGTGCGGCGTACTCCAGTACGCCTCCGCGTAATCCCTTGATCTCCTTGATCTTGCGAAAAATATCTCATTTCTGAATTGGAAACCCGCCAGTGCCCGAAAAGCGTTTCTGGTTGGGCACTAGTTGGATAGCCGGCCTCCTTCCGCTATGACCCCCATACTATAAACGCTACCATCATGGAAAATGGAAGGAAATCGCTCTGCCCACCGAACACATGAAAGCAGTCGCTCTTCCGGAAGGCGACATTCATGACCAGGGGAGTGTCACGGAGTTTCTCTACTTCGAAAAAATCGAAGAAATTGAGCACTTTGAGCTGCATATGGACCTCATGGAGGCGGAGGACGGAACTATCTTTGGTCGCGTTAGTGTACCCTTCATCGGGATTGACTAACCGCCGCAGCACGGCCTTCTGCCCGCCTTGGACACAGGTGCCGGGCGGGTTCAACCTCATCTGCGGTGTTCCGGACCCGTGCAGCATCCCTCCCTAAGATTTAGAGAGGAGAGGCCAAAGGACGCTCGAGGCATGGATCCCTTCATTCTGATCGTCGTCATTGCGGTTTCGATCATCGCAGCCTTCAACTACTACATGGCCCTTGCCAGAGACTTGTGGTTCAAGAAGCGAAGAGGGAAAAATCCCCCTGATACTGGGCATTCGAAACGACAGCATAGAACTCGAAGTCAAGCTTAAGAAAAAAAGATTCAGGCGAATACGCCAGCTTCAAGTTCCCCGAATAACGTATTCTTCGTGCTCATCCCCCGGCGACTTTCCCGGGGATCAGGAATTTTTAATCCTGCGCACTATTAATTCATGTCCGGATGATCGTGGCAGACCGGCGCAGCCTGGTTTACAGGATCGAGCCGGAATGATTCTATGGTACCGGCCAGAGGCAGGAACCGTTATTCTACTGCGGACATCAGGCGGGTTTGACAAAGGCCTCAGTGTAGATCACGCCAGTAATTATTTGCTGCGGCAATGGTCTGGAAATGAATGGCAACTACCTGTGATGCAGCAATCAAGCTGTCAGGGTCATTCGCATATGCAGGTCTCAGTTTCTGCAAAACCGCCTTGTCAGGCTGTGTCTCAGTTACTCCTTTGCGAGCCAGCGCGATAGCTAACTGAAAGCCCTCTTCAGGGGTAGCCACTATCAATCTAAGGCGCGCTTCTTTTTGGTCCTGTTTTACCATCCTCTGCTCGGCTCCTGCAAATTGAAACATTCCAATGCATACCACCAATAAAATTGCGATCGAATTTACTTTAAAAAACATACCAACTCCTCCTTTCCAGGTTCGAACTCACATTGAATTATATCGGACAACAGATGTTTCGCATGTGGAGGCGGCGAAGAGAATCGGGTTTATCAAGTATTCGGGTAGACCCGATCGCGGTACCCTTTGGGTTTACTCCCCAGGCCGACAGAAGCAGGTTTTGAAACCTCCATCATATATTCAGCTCTTTCCCACTGCTGGAAAGAGGCGATCCGCTTTCAGAAGATCAGCCTGAGAATTACGGCCAGGACCAGCAAAGCCAGGCCTAAGATCAGGAACCTGCTGAAGAGATGGCTCTCTTTGTGCGGATTGTTTTCCTTATCCGTCATGTGGGTCCTCCTGTGTTCTCTGTTCAGTCAGCTCATCCGGGCTAGGCGCTATCGCTCCCTCACAATTATCTCTTCTCCGGAGCAACGGAGGTATAGATTCACATGCCCGAATGGGATGGCGACCTCTCTCACGCCTATCTCGACAGTACCCTCACCCAGGACGATTTGGTTCACCACGGCACGATAGCTGGCGGTGCAGTTGTCGTTTTGAATGTGAACATACATGTCCCCGCTACGGCTCTGTATAAGGGCGAACGCGTGGTTAGGGATCGTCTTAATCTCGTCGAACGCACCGGCTGTGGACACGCAGATCCCCAGCAGGACGATCGCCGGAATCAGTCCCAGCTTCTTCATCAGGATGACCTCCTTCCTGCGGTTACGGACGGGGCGCGCAGCATGTGCCTTACGGGATCCCCTCCTGTGGTGAGTACTGATTCATTCCCTGTCAGTTTGGCATGTGGAGCCGGTGAAGGAAATGGGGTTGATCCAGTATTCGAGTAGACCCGATCGCGGTACCCTTTGGGTTTACTCCCCAGCCGACAGAAGCCGGTTTTGAAACCATATCCGATCTGCGGGTGCGGGCGTGCTACGTCATGCAGGCCGGCACTGATTTGAACGGCGAAGGCCTAATGGCTTTAGTGAAGAAAATACCGCCTTCACCCCATTCCGCCGGCATGGGGTGAAGGGTATTCTGGTTTTGTAAGAGCACAAAAGACAAAGACACGGATCGGATTGAACGCCAAGCAGAATCACTCAAGAGAGGTGCAAATCATGGCAAATGAACGGCTGTTGGTAATCGGCGGAAATGCAGCAGGAATGAGCGCCGCATCTCATGCAAGGCGGCGAAAGAAGGATCTGGAAATCAAGGTTTTCGAAAAGAGCCCTCACACTTCTTATGCCCCTTGAGGGCTCCCCTACTACGTCGGCAGGGTCGTCGACGACATGAACAAACTTATTGAAAGAACACCAGAGACCTTTCGAAAAAAGCAGAATATCGATGCCAGAGTTCTTCACGAGGTTTCCGAATTGGATATCAGGGGGCGACGCGCCCGCGTCGAGGACAAGCAAAGCATGACGACCCGCTGGGAGGCCTTTGACAGGCTGCTGATCGCCACAGGATCTTCCCCCCTTCTGCCACCTGTTCCAGGAGCGGAAGCCAAAGGAATTTACGGGCTGAACAGTCTTGAAAGCGGTGTTAAATTAGCGCCCTTCGGGCGGGCTTTTGATCCCGGTGTACTCTAAGGTCTCCAGATTACAATCGGGACAGGGAAGAACAGGCATACCCACTTCTC
>CAYPSZ010000008.1:0-25114 GCA_964413125.1 uncultured Desulfobacterales bacterium | reverse complement strand
AGAAGGTAATACTAACACTAAAGACGCGTTGTTGCGCATTACCTTTATGTCTCGTATCATGCCTAAATCAAACAGGCTCATGGTAATTGCCGGGTGCATAACACTTTTTATTCTATCCGAAACAATGTCTAACGATATGTTCTCTGGCACGTTTCTCTCCTCTCTATAAATTAAATAAAATTTTTAAATGATTTGATTAGCTCTTAATATATGATTTAATAAAAAAACATCGCTTGGCGTGCGCCCAGCAGGATTCGAACCTGCGACCTACGGATTCGTAGTCCGTCACTCTATCCAACTGAGCTATGGGCGCATGAAGGTGAAAGTTAGCAGTATTTTTCCATGCTCGCAAGTATTGTTTTCCCAAACGGGGTATTGATTGACAAGTAGAACCACATGCTTCCGGACTATCGACGATGCAAGCCGGTTTCCCGAGTTTGATCCATTGACGAACGGGAGCATAAGGAATCATGGGTTACCGGACCGTATGCGCTCGATGATACGTGTAGTGGAATAACCCGGCACCACGTTTATGCGCCTGACCTCCCCTCCGCTGGACCTCACCAGGTCCGCCCCCACAATCTCCCCTTCTTTCCAGTCCGCCCCCTTAACCAGCACATCAGGAATCAGGGTCTTGATGACCTTTAGGGGATCGTCCTCGTCGAACAGTATTACTGCATCCACAAAGCTCAGACAGGCAAGGATCTCGGCCCGGGCATGTTGGGGCATAATGGGGCGGCCCGTCCCCTTTATGGAACGTACCGATTGGTCGCTGTTCAACGCCACAATCAGGTAATCGCCCAAAGCCCTGGCTGCACAAAGGTACCTGGTGTGACCAGGGTGTAGAAGGTCAAAGCAACCGTTCGTGAACACGACCCGGCTTCTGTTTCCCCTGAGTCGCACCACTTCACGGCGCAACGCTTCGAGGGTTTGAATTTTTGCTTCATAATGCTCCATGGATTTCCCTTATGCTTGCAGGCTAATGAGGTGTTTCCCTTCCGGGGTTCCTAAGATCCCCCGGCAACGGAACGACGAACCGGGGCCCTGGCCAGAGTCAGCCCGTAAACCCGAGTCGCCCCGGATTTTAGAAGGGTGCGGCTGCAAGCATCCAAAGTGCTCCCCGTAGTGGAGACATCATCTACTAGAACCACGTCCCGCCTATTGATAGCCGCGGGCCTCCTTACTGCAAAGGCCGCCTGTACGTTTTGCCTCCGGTGGTCCCTGTCCAGGGCGGACTGGGAGGGAGTATTCCGAATGCGGCAAAGGGATAGATAGTCCAGTTCATACCCGGGCAGGGCCGCCACATGTCTTGCGAGAAGAAGGCTCTGATTGAAACCCCTCTCACGGAGCCTTTTTATGTGCAAGGGCACAGGTATCACCAGAGGCTTTATGCCCGCGGGGAGCCATTCCAGCGCCAACTTGGCCAGCTCGGGTCCGAACACCTCCACAAGACGGGTCCTTCCCGAGTACTTGAGCCTATGTACGGACTCTATGGCAATATCCTCATAAACATAAAGGGCACGCGCACCCTCATATGCATGCGGCCCCCTCAGGCACGATTCACAGATACGGTCTTCAGCCGGACCGGTGTTGAAAGGCACGCCGCAACGCATACACAGAGGGGTCTCAACACGCCTCAAAGCCCCCCGGCATTCCGAACACATGACTTCAGCAAAGCCGGGCGAAAGGAAATCGCCGCATACTGCGCAGCGGGGAGGGTATACGAGATCAACCCACCGCCTTATCTGTTCCATGCTCTCCCTGCCTCACAAAAGCCTCGTGGGAGCAGTTGCGGTTGATCCCGGGGCAGGCGTCCATGGCTTCGGACCAGGCAGTGCGATCCTTGAGAAGCGCCGGATAAAACGGCCACCGGGCGCAACGCTCAGGTTTGACCGGGTGTATTTTGCACCCCGGGCCCGGATCGAAAAAGAGGCATTTACCCTCGGCGTCCGACCCTATGGATAAGCCGCCGTATCGCATTTCACAGTAAGAAATGCGGAATTCTTCCGCTGTCATATCCAGGAATGCTGCGATACGTTCGATCTCCGGTTTATCAACCGTTATGCCTCCCTCGCCATAGCAACAATTACCGCACATAAGGCAGGCAAACGGCGCCTCCCCGGTAACAAAATCCTTGTCACTTGATTTCATGATCCTCCAGCAGGGCATCAAGTTTCCAGTCCACGCGAAGGCGAACCCTCCGGTTCTCCTTTTTTTGACGGTATACCAGATATCCATTCTCCAGGCCGAAACCGAAAAGATCCCTGGTCACGGCCACGTCCTCCCGGCAATAGGAGGTCAATCGCTCCATGTCGCCTGCGCGAAACCATTTGACGGCCTGAAGCCCATCGGCAATCTTACCTCTGTGAAGGGTCTCTACAGCCAAGTGATCCAAACTCAGGCGGAAGCCCAGCCTCTGAAAAACGTCCTCCAACATATCAAAAGTATTCAACATACTCAAATCCACCGTCGAGTAAGCACTCAACACGCCGTAATCGAAACGTTTCACATTGAATCCCACCACAAGGTCCGCCCTGAAAAGCAACGCCAGTAGATCATCCACCTCGTGTTCGCTGAAGGAGAAAAACTCCCTCTTGAGGCTGTCATAGGCCACAGCCACCGAAACCCTCATGAGATGGGTGTTGCGCCAACCTCCCACTTCATTGGCCAGCATCCGGGTCTCAAGATCGAGGTAGACAATCCTTGGTTCTTGTTCATCTTTATGGGGCGCGGACCCGGTCTTAACGGATTTCAGATCCGCGCCTTCATCTGTTTCATCTTCCGACACATCGAGCGGGATATGCCCCAGAAGACACTCAAGGACGAGTAAGGCGGCTTTCTTGTCCAGGGGTTTGTTCCCGGACCCGCACTTGGGCGAATGGATGCAGGACGGACATCCCTCTTCGCAACCGCACTCACGCAGGTGCTCCAAGGTGCGCTCCAGGAGATCGGTGGCCACCTCGAACCCGCGCTGGGCAAGACCAACGCCGCCGGGATATCCGTCATAGATGAAGACAGCGCCTTTTTGGAGTTCGGGGTGGTGCGGGTAGCATATCCCGCCGACGTCGTTGCGGTCACACAGGGCAAAAAGAGGAAATATGCCGATGGCACCGTGCTCGATGGCGTGGATTCCTCCCATGAAGTGGAGACCTCCGTTCTCCACCATGCGCCGTATGACCGGCTCGATCTCGATCCAGAACCCCACTGTCTCAAAGGTCCTTGAGGGCAGTTCAAGTGGTACGACGCCCAGCAGTTCCTGCCCCGGCAGTGCACGCTTCTCATACCCGGTAACCTGCTCGGTGACCTTGATTCTACCCTCTCGAACAATGAATCTCCCCCCGGGCCTGCTTCGAAGGACCTCCAGGATTTCCGTCTCCTTTTCCGAACGAATCCTCGTGAAATAATTGAGATCCGTGGAACGTACGATCACATCCAGCTTCTTGAGATCCAACCGCTCCACCAGGAAGTGCACCCCCCTGTGAAGATAGACCGCCCCCGGATGACACTCCTTGAAAGCACGGCCCTCATCCACCGTACCCACCGCCTCCCCGCTCTTTGCATCAAATATGGTGTAGGTACGGCCCACTGATCGGATGTTGACGTCCAGATGAGGCCTTCTTTTGGTTGCATACCAAACGGGCGGATCATCAGCCGAACGGGTGAGTTCGCCGGATTCCTCGAGGACGTTCAGCATGGCGTGGAGGTCCACACGCCAGGTATGGGAATCCTCCGGGGTGATGGGATGCTCAACTGCTGCGCAGACCAAGTGGGCGCCGGTCACGTAAGGGTTGTCCGGGTCGAGTACCGCCGCTTCGAAGCTTCTTTCGAACAGATTATCCGGATGGCGCATAAAATACTGGTCCAGAGCGTCCGGCTTGGCCATGAGGATTACAAGGGAGGCCTTTCCCGAGCGACCCACCCTGCCTCCGCGTTGCCAGGTGTTGATAATAGTCCCCGGATAACCCACCAGGATGCAGATATCCAGGCTCCCTATGTCGATTCCCATTTCCAGGGCGCTGGTGGAGATGACACCCAATATGGTTCCTTCAGAAAGTTTCTGCTCTATGTTCCGCCGCTCCCAGGGCATGAACCCCGCCCGATAGGAACTGATACGGTTCCTCAAACGGGGTGCGAGCCTGGCCGCCCAGATATGCATGAGCTCGGTAACCTTGCGGGCCTGGGTGAATGCAATGGTCCTGAAGCCCGCTTCCAGGCAATTCACGAATAGACGGGCTGCCATAAAGTTGGTGCTGGAATGGGGGTTCAGGAAAAGGAAGTGACGGTCAGGCTTGGGAGCGCCGCTGTTCTCGACGACTTCAACGCGGTCCTGAATGAGGCTGCAGCCTAGTTCACCCGGGTTTTGCACAGTGGCCGAAAGCATTATGAACCTTGGATTAGATCCATAGCGCCTGCACAGCCGCCGTAATCGCCTAATGACCTGGTTCATGTGGGAGCCGAAAATACCACGGTAGGTATGCACCTCGTCTAGAACCACGAATCTGAGGTTTTCCAAAAGCTTTCGCCACGATTCGTGGTGGGGAAGTACGGCCCGGTGGAGCATGTCGGGGTTCGTGAAAATAATCCCGGGAACAGAGGCGCGGATCTGTTTCCGTCTGTAGGCGGAGGTATCACCGTCATAGACCGCCGCCCTGACATGGGGCCCGCCAATAGAGGCGCACAATTTCTCCAGGGTCTTTATCTGGTCGTGCTCCAGGGCCTTTAGGGGAAATATATACAATGCCCGGGCGTCCGGATCCCGCTGAAGAGTCTCCAGAACGGCCAGATTATAGATGAGGCTCTTTCCACTGGCCGTGGGAGTCGCCACCAGCACATGGTTTCCTTTTCTGATGAGATCCAGGGCCTCGGCCTGGTGGCTGTAAAAGCCTTGAATGCCCGACCGTTCCAGGGACTTGACCATTTCCGAGTCAATGGGGTGGCAGTCCACATAGGATGCCGGTTGGGCCCGTATATGACGATGGTGAACAAAGGCCTCACCGAACTCGGCATCCTTCTGAAGCTCCCGGATATAGTCTTCAATCTCCACGACAGATCCCCGCAAAACCGGCTTTGTTCTCCCGTTCCGAGTCGCCCGCTTTATGAATCATAGTCAGGCGATGGCAGGAGAACAGGCTTTTCAGCAATATCATAAGCCCAATCCTTGTTCAGCCTTTTTCGCTGACCTTGGGTTGTTTTTTGGTGTTGCCGGAGAATTAAAGCTTTTAATATACTAAATTTTTTCGGCATTTGGGTCCCGACCTTTACGCAAGGAGCAGGAAGCGACAATGGATATTCTCTTGACACTTATGTCCAACACACGTATATGGATCAGATGTTCGGTACTATTTAAGTCCCGCCTACATCTGAGGGGTTCCATGGATATCCTCCTTCAGGTAATTGTGACCGGTTTCGCCACCGGCGGCGTCTATGGTCTAATTGCACTGGGATTTGTCCTTATCTACAAGGCCACAAGCATACTGAACCTGGCCACCGGATCCTTCATGACCCTTGGAGCCTTTGTCTGCCTGAGCATATTAACCCAATTCAACGCCCCTTTCTGGGTTGCTTTGATCGGCACCCTGATCTTTGCCTTTGTTCTGGGTTTGATTATAGAACGCCTAGTCTTACGTCCGCTCATAGGTGAGCCCATAATTTCGGTCATCATGGTCACCATCGGGCTGGCCTTTATCCTGCACGGCCTTACGCATATAATATGGTCACCGGATTACCGTTCCTTTCCCCCTATTTTCCCTCCACAACCCCTTGACCTTAATTTTGCACTGGTCCCTTCTGGGCTCCTTTGGGGATTCATCTTTGCCATCATCGGAACCAGCGTCTTCATAACCATCTTCAAGTACTCACGCACGGGTGTAGCCATGCGGGCCACCGCGAACGATCAGCAGGCCGCCCTCTCGATGGGAATCAGCGTACGCTGGATTTTCGCGCTCTCCTGGAGCTTCGGAGCGATTGCGGCCGTCATCGGCGGCATCGTAATAGGCAACATTTCCGGGATCAGTATTTACATGGGCGATATAGGGCTCAAGGTCCTGGCCGTAATCATACTCGGAGGACTGGACAGTATCGGGGGGGCGATCATCGGCGGGTTCATAATCGGCATACTGGAAAACCTCGCCGGCATTTATCTGAGCCCCTTTATCGGCGGCGGCGTAAAGGACGTTGCCCCGTTTTTCATTTTGGTCCTGATCCTCATGATCCGGCCCTATGGGCTTTTCGGGAAGGAAACCATCGAAAGGGTCTGAGGCAGGTTCAAGCGGGCAAGAAGTTGAATTCTCTGCCGCATGCTTCCCGTCAACTCAGAAATACAACCTTGATACACTTTGTTAAATGGAACTATTCCAGCAGGGAGGCCCATGCGCTGCGCCGACTTCAAGACGAATTATATCAAGGATGAAGAGATCTTCCAGTCGATTTTCGTAAAATACTGGCTTGCTCTGTTCCTGATTTTTCTCCTTATATTCCCATTTTTCGCCAACGATTACCTCCTCTATATCGCCAACATGATCGGTATCGCAGTTATCGCGTCGGTTGGTCTCAACATCCTGACCGGATTCACAGGCCAGATTTCACTTGGACACGCAGCCTTTGCCGGAGTTGGAGGCTACAGCCTCGCCATTTTGATGACACGGCTCGATCTCTCTTTCTGGGTGGCCCTGCCTCTATCGGGTCTCATAGCGGCCGCAGCGGGCCTTATAATAGGGATTCCATCATTGCGCGTTAAGGGCCTTTACTTGTGCATCGCAACACTGGCGGCTCAGTTCATTTTGGAGTATATCTTCACCAATTGGGACAGCATGACCCGCGGCATCCGCGGGATCAACGTTCCTCCTCCCAGCCTGGGGGACTTCGTAATCAATAATGAGCGGCGGTTTTATTACCTCACCCTTATTCTGGCCATTATCGCGGTATTTTATGCCCGCAACCTTGTCCGAAGCCGCGTGGGCCGAGCCTTTGTCGCCATTCGCGACCGTGACCTGGCGGCCGAAATAATCGGTATTCACCTTTTTCGTTACAAATTGACGGCCTTTGCCATATCCTCCTTCTATGCCGGAATCGCCGGGGCGCTCCTTGTAAGTTTTATGCGAATCGTAACCCCTGAACACTTCCCCTTTCACCTTTCCATTCAATACCTGGCCATGGTCATCGTGGGAGGGCTTGGCAGTGTTCTCGGATCCATTTTCGGTGCCGTCTTCATGACCCTCGTGCCGGAGATCCTGAACGTCCTGGCCGGCGCCTTAAAGGACGTGATCAAAGGCGGGGCTCAACTTATTATCCCGATGAAAGAAGTGGTCTTCGGCACCCTTATTGTTCTCTTCCTGATTTTCGAACCGCGGGGCCTCGCCGAAATCTGGCGTCGCATAAAAGCCTTCTTCCTCTTGTGGCCGTTTTCATACTAATTAAAAACCCTTTTGGATGGAAGAGTCCGAAAGGCCCTGTCAGAAAAAGGAGGAACATACCATGAAAAAAGCTTTCCTGTTTTCCATCGCCCTGATGCTGTCGGCAGCAGCGTTGCTGCTCCTTTCAGGGCAGCCTGTTCACGCCCGGGACTCCACTATTAAAATCGGCGCAGTACAGCCTATTACCGGCCGTTTTGCCTTTGCGGGCGTCCATATCAATGACGGATTGGCGCACGCAATCGACATGGCCAACCAGGAGGGCGGCATCAACGGCAAGCGGATCCAGTACATCCCGGAAGATGGAACCTACCAGCTCGATGTGGCTCTGGCTGCTTTCAAACGCATCATGACCCGTGACAACCCGCTCATAATGTACGGGGAAAGCACCGGCCTCGGCAAGGCGGTCAGCCCGGAAATCAAAGACCGTTACAAAATACTCTACAGCTCAACGTCTTTTTCAGGCGAACTGGCCGACCCGGATGAAAACCCATATATTTTTGTGCCGGGCCCCACCTATGCAGACATGTTCAGTGTCCTTCTCAAATACATAGCCGATGAAAAGCCCGGGGCCAATGTTGCTTTCTTCTACAGCGATACGGAATTCGGGCAGGATCCCATCGCCCATGGCCGGCAGGTCTGTAAAGAGCTGGGGCTGAACCTGGTGGCCGAAGAAGTCGCCAAGGTGGGCGCGGTGGACATCAGCTCCCAGGTCCTCAACCTTAAACGCCGCAATGCCGAATATGTCATCTTTCAAGGGTTTGTGCTCTCTCCCGTTCCCGCCGTCATTAAGCAGGCGAACGATTATGGTCTCAAAGCCAAATTCATGGGGACCTTCTGGGGCACGGACAAGATGGTGCTGGATCATCTTGGCCCCCTGGGCGAGGGATACATGGGTGTGATGCCTTATGCTTTTTGGTGGCAGGATGATGTCCCCATGATTCGTAAGATCAGGGACTACAACAAGAAGCATCATCCGGATATAGATTATCGGCCCACTTCTTACATGCAGGGCTTTCTGACGGGGTTGATTTTCATCGAGTGTCTCAAACGGGCCGATCAGGCCGGTGATCTCACAGGTGACGGGCTGGTCAAGGCTCTGCAATCCATCAAGGACTTCGATGTTGGCGGCCTGATGGCCCCGATCTCCATCGTGAACAACAAGATTCCAATGGGTAAGGTCTATCGAGGTAATGCTCAAAAAGGCATTTTCGAGCCTGTTTCCGACTGGATCTACACGGATTAATACTCCCCTGCCGCCCCACCCCTCTTTGCCCGTTTGCCGGGTTAGACGGGTGCGGCGGCCGACACTTTTTGTGGTAATGCTGAACAAGGATTTTTGAACCATGAACATAGCGGACATGACCCTGCCCGCCATTCTCAAGCATAACGCGGACCGCCTGGGCGACAGCCGTGCGGCCATCCGGGAAAAACAGTACGGAATCTGGCAATCGGTCACCTGGAAAGAGTACTTCATAAATGTGCGGGATTTCGCCCTGGGGTTGCATCAGCTCGGCTTACGACATGGTGACAAGCTTGCCTACATGGGGGACAATCGTCCCGAGGGACTTTACTCGGAGCTGGCAATACAGTGCCTGGGCGGTGCCATCGTTGGGATCTATCCCGACAGCCACCCGGATCAAGTGGAATACATCGTCAACCACTCGGATTCGATAATGGTGGTGGCGGGCGATCAGGAGCAGGCCGACAAGATCCTTGGTATCAGTGAAAAGTGTCCTAAAGTTCGACATGTCGTCGTAGATGATCCGAAAGGGATGCGACGATACGATGACCCGATTCTTCTCTATTTTAAAGATATTCAAGCTAAGGGCCGCGAACTGTCCCAAAGAGAACCCCATCTCTTTGACAGCCTCACGGCGGAGGTTCGGCCGGAGGACGTTGGCATGATCAACTACACCTCCGGCACGACCGGTCTGCCAAAAGGAAGCATGATAACCCACAAGAATATGCTGAGCGTGGCCGCGGCCCAGGATACAGTGGATTCGGCCTCTGAGGATTTTGAGTACGTCTCTTTTCTTCCGCTGCCTTGGATAGGTGAGCAGGAGTTTGGTGTTTATTGGTCGCTTTACAAGGCGTTCACTGTAAACTTCCCTGAAAAAGTGGAAACTGTTCAGGAGAACATCCGCGAAATCGGCCCTCATATCATGCTGGCCCCGCCGCGCATCTGGGAGAAAATCTGCTCGGAAATCCAGATCAAGATTCAGGATGCCGCCTGGATCAAACGTATGGCATACCGTATGCTGCTTCCCGTGGGATATCGCATGGCGTCCTTTAAACTGGACAAAATGACCCCTCCTCTGAAGTGGCGTATCCTCAACCGGGTCGCTTACCTAATGCTCTTCCGGGCCCTCAAGAACTATTTTGGATTGACCCGGCTGGTTCACGTCTACACGGGCGGCGCCCCGCTGGGTCAAGAGATCTTCAACCTGTTCCAAGCACTGGGGGTCAACATAAAGCAGGCATACGGAATGACCGAGCAGACCGCAGCGTCCATCATTCACCGCACCGACGACATCAGGCTCGACACGGTGGGAACCCCTTTGCCGGGTCTGGAATTCAGGGTTTCAGACTCCGGGGAACTCCTTTCTCGGGGCGACACCATTTTCGCAGGCTACTACAAGAATCCCGACGCCACCCGTGAGGCCTTGCGGGACGGCTGGTTTCATTCAGGGGACGCCGCTGTAATTGATGATGACGGCCACATAATCATCATCGACCGCCTGAGTGATGTGATGAAGCTGGCGGACGGCAGCAAATTCTCTCCCCAGTTGATTGAAAACAAGCTCAAGTTCAGCCCCTTTATAATGGATGCAGTTGTGGTGGGACAGGAACGCCCTTTCATAACCGCCATGATTTCCATTGACATGGGTAATGTGGGCAAATGGGCCGAGAACCGGCAAATCCCTTACACCACCTTCACCGACCTTTCACAAAAACCCGAGGTCTACGAACTGATCGCCGGCGAAGTCCGAAAAACCAACGAATCACTTCCCAAGGTGGCCAGAATTCAACGCTTCGTCCTGCTGTACAAAGAACTGGACCCGGATGACGAAGAACTGACCCGTACCCGAAAGGTACGGCGCAAATTTGTGGAGCAGCGTTATGAAAACCTGATCACAGCCCTTTACAGCGGCCAAGATGAACTGGAAGTTCAGGCGGACATCCGTTACCGAGACGGCAAGGGGTTCAGAATGCAAACCACCGTTAAAATAAAAAAGCTGGATATCACGGATTGATATGGATAGCGATCAGGATTATCAACTTGTATTGGAAGACGTCCACCTGAGCTTCGGCGGCCTAAAGGCATTAAACGGGGTAAGCACAAAGATCCGCAAAGGCGAGATCTTTTCCATAATCGGTCCCAATGGAGCCGGCAAGACCTGTCTTCTCAACTGCATAAACCGGTTTTACCGGCCTGAGCAGGGGCGAATAGTCTTCGAGGGGCAAGACCTGGCCGGCCTGAAACCCCACAACATAGCCGCTTTGGGCATCGCCCGCACCTTCCAGAATGTGGAACTCTTCGGACACATGACAGTGCTTGAAAACGTTAAGCTGGGCGGACATATACATTTGCGTTCGGGCTTCTTGACCGGCGGCCTGTATTACGGCCCCGCCCGTAGAGAAGAAATGGAATTGCGCCGTCACATCGAAGAACGCATCGTGGATCTCTTGGAAATCGAAGCCATCCGCAAGAAGGCGGTTCACACGCTGCCCTACGGCCTGCAAAAGCGGGTGGAGTTGGCCAGGGCCTTGGCCATGAAACCCAAACTGCTGCTGCTTGATGAGCCGGCCGCCGGGATGAACCTTGAGGAGACAGAGGACATGGCGCGGTTCATTCTCGATATCAACGAGGAGTGGGAAGTTACAATTATCTTGATTGAACACGACATGGGGGTGGTGATGGATATCTCGGACCGCGTCTGCGTCCTCGACTTCGGGCAGACCATCGCCGAAGGCCGGCCGGCGGAGATCCGGCACAACGAGCATGTTATTCGAGCCTATCTCGGAGAGGAAGATATCGCGTACTCGCGCCTGGGAGCCTGATGCGGCGTACGTGGCCTCCCAAAAGAGTGAGGACCCATTTCCTTATGCCCGAGGGGAGGCTTTCCCATAATTCGGTAAGCGTCTGAAAAGGCCGTTGCCCATGGATCAACCATTGCTTGTCGTCAACAACATCGAAGTCATTTACCACAACGTCATCCTTGTACTCAAGGGGCTTAGCCTCAAGGTGGACAAGGGTCGGATCGTTACTGTCCTCGGCAATAACGGGGCAGGGAAAACGACCACATTGAAAGCCGTCTCGGGGCTGTTGAAATCCGAGGACGGGCATGTCACCGACGGCCAGATACTCTTCGAGGGACGCCGGATTGACCGTTCCTACCCTGAAACCATTGTTCGCATGGGGATCTTTCAGGTGATGGAGGGCCGGCGGGTTTTCGAAGATCTCACCGTCGAAGAAAACCTTCTGGCTGGAGGACATACCCTTAAGAGCCGCCATGAGGTCAAACAACGCATGGAGAAGGTCTACGGTTTCTTCCCCAGGCTGATCAAACTCAAAAAGACTCTGGCCGGTTACACCAGCGGCGGAGAGCAGCAGATGCTGGTGATAGGGCGGGGTCTCATGGCCGCCCCCAAGCTGATGCTCATGGACGAACCCAGTATGGGTCTGGCGCCGCTCTTGGTGGGCGAGATTTTCTCCATCATCCAACGCATCAACCGTGAAAGCGGCGTCAGCGTCCTGCTGGTGGAACAAAACGCACGCATGGCCTTGAGCATTGCCGAGCACGGTTATGTAATGGAGAACGGACGGATCGTTCTTGATGATACAGTGGAGAAACTCAAGGAAAACGCCGATATCAAGGAATTTTATTTAGGGCTGAGCGAGTTGGGCCAAAAAAAGAGTTACCGGGACGTTAAACACTATAAACGCCGCAAGCGCTGGCTTACCTGATCATTACAAGAAACCCCGGGCGTTGGATGCCCTCCAATGAGGTGCGGCCGATTTTTCCAGGGCCATGAGCGTCTTGGCCATGGATTCTTCAAGCAAGGATATTCTTGAAGGGTCCTGACCCTGGTTTCATTAAAAACAGATGGCCTTTGACTGATAACACGTGGTATAAGTGACAAGTGGGGCATTGACTCCAACCCAATCTTGTTTTACCGCGTTTTCTTGTTTTTTTGGCGGCTTCAGCAGGCCAAGTCACCATTGGCCGGTCATCTTATTTTGGATAGTCCAAATGGACGCTAAAGACAAAATATTTCCCGAAATACGCCTCAACTATCCCAGCGGCGATCTCATTATGAAGGAGAGAGATTACGGCGTTTCAATTTACAAGATAAAAAAGGGGAACGTTAGGGTTACTCAACAACAAGGCGAAATGGAGGTGGAAATCGCCACCCTGGGACCGGGTGAGCTGTTCGGGGAGATGGCCTTCCTTAATAAGGCGCTGGACACACGTTCGGCATCGGTCCGGGCTATTGATGATGTGGAGCTTGAGGTAATACACCCGGCAACCCTGGCCAAGGAATACGAGAACATGGCGCCGATCCTGCGCTATATAACCGATCAGACTTTGAAACGCCTGGCACAGGCAAATGCTTTGTACGCAAAGCTTTTAAAGAAAAAGGAGCTGGCAAGGGTCAAAGGTGCAAAAGACCCCTACACCAACAAGAGAGAATTCTACCGAAAAGCTATCGACCAGGCATGCATGTACCGGCCGGTCCTGAGCGCCGGCAAAGCCCTGCTGGAAGGCCGGATCACAGACATAAGCGTGGGTGGTATGGGAATGACTGTAATTTCAAGAAATGCATTGAATATGCCCCACGAACCAGGTGACGAATTCGCAATCCATATCACGCTTCCCAACGGCAGGGAAATCAACCCTGTGGGGAAAATACGTACGGTCTCGAAAAGCAGCACACCCGGAAGGCTTCAGCTCGGAATCCAGTTCACCGGACTCAGCGGGGACGACACAAAAGCGCTAGGGTTCTTCATGATGTCCTAGTCATCCCGTCAATCGGAAATCTCTGGAGGGCTCAATGACCGTGGACAACCTCTTGTACGGCTATATAGTCGATGAAGTGGACTATCAGGACAAGAATGTGATCATTGAGGAAGGAAGCCGCGGGGATTGGGCCTACGTTGTTCTTGAAGGCCGGGTAAAGGCCAAAAAAAAGACCGCTAAGGGTATGTTGACCCTTGCCACTTTGCAAAAAGGGGCCGTTTTCGGCGAAATACCCCTGCTCCTTAAGCAAGACAAGGTTCGCACCGCAACCATTCAGGCGGACGGCCCGGTAAAGGTGGGCATATTGGACTCAGCACGCCTGGACCGGGAGTTGAAGCTACTCTCTCCACAGCTCAGGGGCCTCATGAGGACGCTGGCCCGGCGTTTTTCAGAGACCGTCGACAAAATCAGCCGCATAGCGGCCACCTAGCCCTCACCTATGTCACAAAGAGCCGTATCCATTTGCTTCTGGGTCCTCTCCCAATCCTCCATAAGGTCCTCAAGACGTTGTTTTAACCGGTCGTACTCACGGAGGAGTGGCACGCTCCTGCCTGCATCCTTGAACACATCCGGATCTGCCAGATCCTTTTCCAGTTCCTTTTGACGTGTCTCCAGTCGGTGAATTTCCTGCTCCGTCCTGTGAAGAGCTTTCTTAAGAGGTCCTAGAGCCTCCTGCATGCGCCTTCTCTTTTCCGCTCTCTCCTTTCGAAGTCCCTTCCGGCTTTGCAGTGTTTTCTCACAGGACTCGGCCCGTTCTCCAAAGGCATTCTCTCGAGCCGCCTCGTTTTCAGCCAGATGGGCCTCGTATTCCTCAAGAGTACCCGGATACTCGATGATTTCACCTCCCTGCAGGTCCCAGATCTTGGTTGCCAGACGGTTTACAAAGGCCAGGTTGTGGGAGACAAACAGAAGGGTACCGTCGTATTCGGCCAGGGCATCAATGAGCGCCTCGGAGGAAAACAGGTCCAAGTGATTCGTAGGTTCGTCCATCACCAGAAAGTTGCCGGGCTTGACCATAATCCGAGCCAGGCATACCCTCGCCTTTTCTCCTCCCGAGAGCAAACCAACCGTCTTATCTACATCGTCTCCGGGAAAAAGAAACGCTCCGCAAACACCACGCACGAAACTCACTGATTCATGGGGCACCACTCTATAGACCTCCTCTAGTACGGTTCTTTGCATATCAAGCATCTCCGAGTGATGCTGTGCGTAGTAACTCTTGGTAACGCCGTGGCCCAATCGGACTTCTCCCGCATCAGGTTCCACCTCCCCTTCAATGATCCTTAGAAGCGTGGTCTTGCCGGACCCGTTGGGACCTATTACACCAACCCTTTCCCCCCGCAGAACATTGAGGTCGAGGCTGCGGTACAAAGTCATGTCCCCGTATCGCTTGCTCATCCCGCTGACTTCAAGAACAATCCTCCCGCTGCGAGGAATCTCGGGAAAACGGAAACGCACGGCCTTTCTAACGTTGTGGGTCTTGACCAGTTCCATTTTCTTGACGAGCTTGATCTTGCTCTGGGCCTGTCTCGCCTTGCTGGCTTTGGAGCGAAAACGTTCAATGAATCGCTGGGCCTCCTTTACCTTTATTTCCTGGTTACGGGCGCGGTTCTCCAGTGTCTTCCTCTCCTCCTCGCGTGCCTCCAGGTAATCGTCGAAATTGCCCGCATGAAAACGCAGTCCTTCGGGCTCAAAGCTTATCACCCGCTTGATTCTTCGGTTAAGGAAATATCGGTCATGGCAGACCAGGATCAGTGCACCCGGAAAAGCATCCAGATATTGCTCAAGCCAACGTACGGAAGGAATATCCAGGTGATTCGTGGGCTCGTCCAGAAGCAAGAGATCAGGTTTGCGATAAAGGAGGGAGGCCAGGGCTGCACGCATCTTCCAACCACCGCTGAGCGATGATACCGGACGACTGAACTCCTCCTCGGAAAAGCCAAGCCCTGAAAGGATCTTCTCGGCCTCGTGAACCGGATAAAGAACGTCAAGGTCCCCAATCTCCGCATGAATCTCGGCCAGCCGGGCTGAAAACACCTCCTGTTCCCTGTACGATCCGCCTTGAGTAAGTTGTTCTTCCAATCGCCGGGCTTCTTCCTGAAGCCGCCGCCGTCCGGGCACACTCCCCAGAATAAAGCTGAGAAGCCCGCCCTCCAAAGCCTCCTGAACGTCCTGAGGAAGATATCCGGTACGCAGGCCGTTTCCAAAGCGCACGGCGCCCGACTGGGGCGGAATCTCACCTGAAAGCAGGCGCATGAGCGTAGTCTTCCCGGATCCGTTCGGACCAACGAGCCCGATCTTATCTCCCTTTTCAACCTGGAACCCGACTCCTTCGAACAGGACCCGTCCGGAATAACCATGCGAAAGATTTATGATATGTGCTACACTCATGATTGAAACAATACCTCCATGTGAAAAGCCTTGACCGATTTCGGTTCTTGCCCACTATTGCCTTCGCGGGTTACAATGATATAATACTTTCCGTTTCATATGAATGCCCAGCCGGGAGGCCGTCGCCATGAAAACAATTCATAAAACAGTAGGCCAAGCCGTGGCAGAGTCAGTCCGCACCCGCCCGGGAAGCGAAGCCCTCATCCACACGGAAACCGGTATCCGTTACACTTATGAAATGCTCCTGTGGGAGGCCGGCCGCGTGGCAAGAGGACTTGTGGCCCTGGATATAAAGCCGGCAGACCGGGTGGCCCTGTGGGCGCCCAACATCCCCGAATGGTTAGTGTCCCAACTGGCCCTTGCCCGAATCGGCGCCGTCCTGGTCCCCATTGATCCGGGGGTGGAACAGGAAGGCCTCCACTATATCCTGGAACAGTCGGAGGCCCGAGCCGTTATTCTGGCCCCCGGACTGGAGTCGGATGAGTTCATTCCCATGATTCGAGAGGAACAGGAGCGGCTCACCAGCCTGGACCATGCGGTGGTGGTTTCCGATAAATCCCGGTCCGGTTTGCTTCTGTTCAGTGAGTTGGCAGCCATGGGAGACGATATTCCTCTCGGGGTCCTTGAGGCCCGTGAAGAACAGGTCGATCCCGAGGCCACACTGGCTATCATGTACACATCCGGAACCACTGGACGCCCAAAGGGTGTTGTCCTCGATCACTTGGCTTTGATCAACAAATCAATGGCCTCGACAGAAAGGCAGGGAATCGGACCTGAAGACCGGCTCTGCCTGTTTTTCCCGCTTTTCCACATGTTCGGCAACACCTGCATCGCACTTGCCGGTCTCCTGCGAGGCGCTGCGCTGGTCCTGCCGTGCAGGGTCTTCGAGCCCGAGCGCATTCTAGTCTCCATATCCAAAGAGGCGTGCACGGCAATATACGGATCCCCAGCCATGCTCATCGCCCTTCTGGAGAACCCCCGATCCAAACCCAAGACATGGCAAAGCGTCACCAAAGGCATTCTCGGTGGGGCACCCTGCCCCATGGCCCTTATGAAAAGCCTGGTGACGGACGTGGGTATAAGAGACATCACTGTGGCTTACGGCATCACTGAGACGGCTTCCTGGATCACAATGACTCGACCTGACGATCCACTAGAGCTCCGAGTATCCACCATCGGCACGCCCCTGCCCGTGAACGACGTCCGAATCGTGGACCCCGATTCCGGTGAGCCTCTGCCCGCCGGCCTCCCGGGGGAACTCTGCGTCCGGGGTTTCCTGATGAAGGAGTACTTCAAAATGCCCGCTGCAACTGCGGCGGCAATTGACCCGGAGGGTTGGTTTCACTCAGGCGACCTTGGGGAAATGGACGATCAAGGCTATGTAAGAATCACCGGGCGTTTGAAAGACCTCATTGACCGAGCCGGGGTCCTAATCCATCCGACCGAGGTGGAAGAAGTCCTTTACAGCGTCAGCGGCATTGCCGAGGCCCAGGTCTTTGGATTCCCGCATCCTGAAACAGGCCGGGAAATGGCGGCCTGGATCCGTCCCAAGGAAGGAGTGAAGCTGTCCCTGGACGAAGTGGCTGCCCACGTTGAAAATTTATTGCCCCCCGAAAAGAGACCCCGGCACTACAAGCTGGTGAACGCCTTTCCCACAACCCGTTCAGGCAAGGTGCAGAAATTCAAACTGGCTGAGGCCGCCATTGAGGAGTACGGAAATCACAGGGTCAAGCGATGAATTCAATCGCTTCTTCATCCTCACTCCGCTCCACCACCCCGCCCATATGAAAGGCGGTTTCACCCATGGCCTTGAGACGGAGAAGGATGTCGTCCAATTCACGTTCCATGACAACCACCACCAACCCTATCCCGTTGTTGAACGTCCGCATCATCTCTCTCTCTGAAAGGTCTCCTTCTCTCTCCAGCACCTGGAAAACCGGGTGGGGGGTCCAGCTTGAAGTACGAATCACGGCCTTGCATTGGTTCGGAAGGATCCGGGGCAGGTTTTCCACCAGGCCTCCTCCGGTAATATGGCTGATCCCGCAAATCTGAAAGTCGCGACGCAGATTAGTGATGGCACGGGTGTATATGCGGGTGGGTTCCAGGAGTTCCTCGCCCAATGTTCGTCTGAACTCGGGAACGTAATCCGAGACGGCCATCTTCATCTCTTCGAAAAAAATCCTGCGCACCAGTGAATACCCGTTACTGTGAAGCCCGCTGGAAGCTATTCCCACCAACTGGCAGCCCATGGCTATATCGGATCCGTCGAGGAGTTCCATGTTGTCCCCCAGCCCTACGACGAATCCCGCCAGGTCGTACTCCCCGTCTGGATAAAAGCCCGGCATTTCTGCAGTCTCCCCTCCTATGAGGCTGCACTTGGCCTCTATACACCCCACGGCAATACCTTTGATAATTTCCACAGCCTTGGCAGTATCAAGCTTTCCCATGGATAGATAATCCAGCATGAACAAGGGCTCGGCTCCCTGGACCATGATATCATTCACACACATGGCCACAAGGTCGATCCCCACCGTATCATGCTTGTCCATCATAAAGGCGATCTTGAGTTTGGTCCCCACACCATCCGTGGAGGCAACAAGCACGGGGTTTTTGTAATCCTGCGCAGGCAGGGAATATATTCCGGCGAATCCGCCGATCTCAGTGATCACGTTGGACTTGAAAGTCTTGTTGACCAAGGGACGGATCAGGTCCACAAGACGATTACCCGCGTCAATATCAACCCCTGCATCGGCATACCTGTCACTATGTCGTTTGGGGCTTTTCTTTTTCTCAGCCATGAAGAATCACTCTCCTTACCTGAATGCTATCAGTTTGGGCTTAAATGTACAAGCCAAACATTTGCGGCGGTTTCTTGGCACCCCACGGATGAAAAGAAGGCGAAGGGTTGTGTTGATTCATTGCGCATCGGGTTCGATCACCACCTCCAGCATCAGGTCCCCCACAAGGCCGTCCGTCCGACTCCGACCCAATCCCGAAAGCCGGAGCACGCCCCCCTCCCGGACACCTTCGGGAATGCGAACATTGAAAAGCCTTCTTCTTCCCCCCCAGGGAATATTGACCAGTTTTCGACTCCCTCGCTTCGCTTCCCGGGGGGCGACTCTGATCCGCCCGTACAGATTAGGATCACCGGGACGACCCGTGGTTCGAATCACCTGGAGGTGATGCGTCTTGCGCTGAGGGCTGACCGCCTTGAACCGGCCTGAGAGACCAAAGTGAGGCATGCGTAGAAACAACCTCAAAAAAAGTATCCCGAACACAAAGCCGCCTATGTGCGCCCACCAAGCTACTCCGGCTGACTGTGCCTGGGGGCCGGTTGCGCTCATGAACTGAATCACGAACCATATGCCGAGAAAAATGAATGCGGGGATCTCGATAAAATATGGGATGAAGAAAATAGGGATAAGAGTAAGAATCTTGGAACGAGGGTAAAGGATGAAGTAGGCGCCCATGACCCCTGCAATGGCCCCGCTGGCGCCGACCGTAGGAATTTGGGAGTGTGCATTCAGCATGAGATGAGACACTCCGGAAAGCACGCCGCAGAGCAGATAGAACACCAGGTATCTTAGGGAACCCAGCCTATCTTCCACATTGTCCCCGAAAATGTACAAGGACCACATATTTCCAAGAAGGTGCAGAAAACCCCCATGAAGAAACATGAAGGAAAGGAATGAGAACGCCTGCTGTCCGAAACTGAAATACCGGCTGATTTCCGGAACGGTATAACGGGCCGGTACCAGCCCGTAGACCACGAAGAATTTGTGCAGGGCATCCCCCTGGGCGAGCGAGACCAGGTACACTGCAACGTTTATCCCAATGATGGCATTGTTGACAATGGGATAGCTTCGGGACTGAATCGTATCTCTGAGGGGAATCATAAGATCGGAGCTTCAACCTTGTCGATCAACAAACTTGGGTCGCCCAGGCGCGGGCTTTTCATACTCTCGAATTCCCTTGCGGCCGGCCTTCAAGCGATCCAACTCAATAAAGGACTCATCTCGTTTTTCACCAGCCATTGTAATCATCCTGCGATCCACTTCCATGGTTTTTTGGATCATCGCTCTTATTTCTTCCCGCAATTCACTGAACTTTTTGTTGTCATCTTCCATGTTTGTTCTCACGCTTATGCGCCGGTTAAGCCTCGTAATTTTCTCCTGGATCCTGTCCCGGCGATCGGCAGCCTCTCTGAACGTAGTCAACTCGTCCTGCTCAAGGCTTTGAAGCTGGTCATCAGCCGCTTGCTTCAATTCTTTATAGAGCTGAACAAGCTCCTCCTCAATATCCGTAAAACGCAATGCCATGTCCTCTCCCCCAATCCTACGAAGGCATCTTTTAGTCTTTGCAGAAAAGTGACATAAATCATACCTCATCAGCGGGCCCATTGTCCACAAGCGTTTAGTCAAAAAGTTGACAGCTTTCCCCTTTACTCGAAGAACACGGATCCGACTAAAGGCTCTTTCCCGGGGACCGACACTTACAGGACAATGCCACTATGCCCGTGGGAGCCGCTATGCCCTTAAAATAACGCCTAAGGCAGACGGCCGGTGTCCGGCTTTCCTGAATGGCACGGGATGTGCTTAATGGTCGGTAGGTGAACCCGCTTTGTAACGCAACATGGGGGACATTATGAAATTATGGTTTCTTATGGGGACTTTGATCGGGACGCTCATGCTCATTATTCCAGGGACGCTTATTCCCATAATGGCTCCTGCTCAGGACAGAAGTCACCGGAGCCCGATCCCCGAGGGAGTTTACCTGGAGTTGACCAGGGATTTCTATGAAGCTCTTCGCCATGAAGGTCATGGAGACGTTACCGTTTACACAAACGACCCTTCCGCCGTGCACCTCAAGGAAATAGCTGTTTCCACACGCTTCCTGGTGCAGACGAACCTGGAAATCCTTAAGCAGCAGGAAATAATGAATGAGCTGCTGAGGAGACTGATGGAAAAGCAATGAGCCTACGTCGGGTCATACAGGCCGCGTTCGCCCTCAGCGCTCTCATCCTCATACTTGTCCCCGGACCTTTCCCCTGCCCGGCACATGCTGAAAACAAGGCGCTTGGTCTGGTTCTGAACAAGGAGAATGGTCGAACACGGTGTGCAATCACACTTAAAACACGACCTCTTTTCCTTCTGAAAGACCTTGGAGGGCCGGGCATCCAACTGCTGTTGAAGGAGACCCGCGCATCCGATGCCTTTCGGGAAGACTCGGCCGTTCATGCATCCCTCCTTCGCATTGACTCAAGGGAGCTTGAGCGGGACATTCTAATGCGGTTCATGCTGCCCGGGCCTTTGAGCCAAGTGAGTGCATCCTGGAGCACAGGGGAGCAGACCCTCTACCTGGACTTTGTGCATGGAGACAAAGGAGCGGTCCAAAATGACCAAGAGCCTTATGAATCCATTCTCAGACAAGTCCGCTTCGGCTTCTTGGACATGCGGACAAGGATGGCCTTGACACTGAATCAGGGTACCGCCTGGGAGCTGAGTCAACCCTCCGATGACCGGGCCCGGCTCAGGCTCCTCTCAGTCAAGACCCAACTGCAAGAGAGGAGGTTCGGGCCCGCAAACAATCTGGCCCTCGCAGATTTGTCCCTAAATGGGGATACCGCTGATATCCAAGTCAAACTGCTCACCCGAATAGAACGGGTCCATCTTTTCTGGACAGAGGAAGGAACACACCTTGTGACCGACTTCTTCGAAGGCGAGATCCCGCCTGAATCCGGAGAGGTGGAAACTAAAGTCGCCGTCAATGAAAAGCCTGCCCTGCCTTCGGTCTCAGTAGACGCAACCTCACATTCTTCCAAGGAGGATGTGGACATCTCGGAAGTACCCGGACAAGTGAATCCGGACATTTTCCCCTATTATGCCTCGGAGTCGGAAGGGCCGGTTTTTCGAGGCCGGATAGCCCCCGGCGGCGACAGCGCCTATCCCGGTGCAGAGAAAAAGGCGCCCAAAGGGGAAAGTTCCAGTTCAACAGAAAACACCGAATACGCACTTCCGGGACATATGTACAACGAAGAGGCCTTCTTGTACGGCAGGATCCGCCGGTCTTTGGAAGAAAAGGATTATGAAACAACGACGAAGCTGTCCAAAAAGTTCCTGAATAAATATCCGGGTTCTCCCAATGTGGAGAAAGTCGCTTTTCTCAGGGGGGACGCTGAATTCGGTCTGCTCAAGGGAGGGGACAAGGATCGATTCTCGCCCATGATGAGAGAGTACCGCAATGCCATATCCGGATTCAGTGGATCTCCGCGGATCCCCAAAGCGTATTTGAACATGGCCAGGGCCGGTTCACTGGCGGGCAACAACTACGCAGCCATCGGATACCTGAACATGGTCCTTAAGAATGCAAACGATCATGAGACCCTGGCCGAGGCGCACCTGGAACGCGGTCGTGTGTACCTTGATCTCAATCGCCCCGATAATGCCGTCGAGGATTTCAAGTCGGTTTTGAAAGGATATCCGGAAACACCGCAGGCCCTTGAGGCCCGCATAGGTGTTGCCCGATACTATCAGGCCCTGGGAGTCCACGACAAAGCACGGGAAACCCTGGAACAGTTGGCCCGGGACTACCCCGAATTGCACCTGGACCATCCCGAAGTTCTGCTTCTTCGAGGCGCTAATGCCCTTTATGTGAATCAGTACGACAAGGCCAGGGAATTTCTATTTCGGGCCCTCAACATAGGGGGACAATCCGAGGGTTCAGACCTTCTGCTTGCAAGAATAGGAGACACATACCACCATGCGGACATGCCCAGGGAAGCGGAGGTATTCTATCGAGCCGTTATCCGCGATTATCCCGACAGCGAAGGCGCCGCCATATCAAAGCTGCGACTGGCAGGTTATGACAGCGGATACCGGGCATTCAGGGACCTTCTCGAAGACGATACCAACAAGCCTTTGGCAGACCTGGCCTCCATTGAAATGGCCAAGAAACTGTACGAGGATGGTCGGTACATAAGCGCCATGGAGGCCCTGGACGCGCTCATGGACAGGCCTTTTCAGGACGAAATCAAGAGGGAGGCGGAAGGCATATATTTCAGGGCGGCGGAACAGGAGATGCTGCGCCTTCACAAAGCAGGAGAGGCCAGGGCCCTTGTGGACTTCTTTTTGACACGACTTAATAGACTGCAGAGGAATATCGACCCGGAAACCATTCTCTTGGCAGGCCTTGCTCTACAAGAACTGGGGCGCCACAGGCAGTCCGTGGACTTGCTGGAAACCATCAGGGCTTACGACCTTTCCCAGGCCTCCAAGGGCGAACGAATTCTCGCCATGGTGGAAGGTCTTCTGGAATCACGTGAAGAGGATAAGGCTCTGGCGCTTCTCGAGAAGAAGGAGGATTGGGCCCTCCTGACACCTACGGACAGGCATAGGCTGGATTACAAACTTGCCCGACTCTACGTGAGTCGAGGTCGAAGCGCTGATGCCTATGAGCTTTTTGAGGATCTCATAAGGCGAGAGCGTCTCCTGATGAATAACGAAATCGCTTCCATCTACTTGGAGATGGGACGCATAGCCGCCCGGGAAAGAAACCCGGAAGAGGCCCGCTCCTTACTGAACCGGTGCATAGGGATTGTGGAGCAATCAGAAGAGCAAAGGCCCATACTCAGGCAGGCCTACTCGGAACTGGGAACGGCCTACTTTCTTGAAGGCCGCTACGGAAAAGCCTTGGACGCATTCAACAAGTCGGTGGAACAAGGCTTATCACCCGAGGATAAAGGCTTTCTTGAAATGAGATTGAATATGGCCCAAGCCTACCTTGAGACAGGTGATCAAGTCAAGGCCGAACCCATCCTGGAAGAGCTCTCCCAAGAAGGAGACGTAATTATGCAACAGAGGGCAAGGATCCGGCTTGGCAGGCTTGGACTGGACAGACAACTCAAAAGGATTTCAATGGGATCCAATGGAAGTCAATAAGAACATTCTCTGGACTGCGGATGAAACGCCGCTCCCCAAGGAACTCTGGAATCGAATTGAAGCCATGGGATACCGAGTGGTTGTAGCCGAATCCGGAGAAGGCCCATATGAGTCCGTTGAGCGAACCCGCCCGGGTGTTTGGGTCGGGCAAGTCAACGGGGAACCGAAATCAGGGTTATCGGTCCTCAAAGAAGTCAGACGGGCCTTTCCGAGCATGCCGGTTATTATTTCCAGTGTAAAACCAAGTATTGAAGAAGCTGTTGAAGCAATTCGAGCGGGCGCCGCGGAATACATTCCTTCCAGCGTAGAACCGGAAAGATTCTGGGCGGCGCTGGAAAATGTGCTTCCAAATCACAGGGTAAAGGTGTCTTCAGGGCACGGCAATCAACTGCTCAGCAGAAAAATGTCCCCCAAAAGCCCCATCGCCGGAAACCCTGAGATGATTCGGCTCCTGGATCTGGCAGCCCGAATAGCGGCCAGTTGGTCAACGGTCCTTATTCAGGGGGAAAGCGGGACCGGAAAGGAGATCATAGCCAGGTTTATCCATGAAAAAAGCAATCGAGCATCCGGTCCCTTTGTGGCGGTCAACTGCGCCGCACTTCCCGAAAACCTTTTGGAAAGCGAGCTTTTCGGACATGAAAAAGGTGCATTTACAGGTGCCATAAGCCGGAAAAAAGGTAAATTTGAACTAGCGGCTGGAGGTACACTTCTCTTGGACGAGATTAGTGAAATAGCCATGCCCTTTCAGGCCAAGCTTTTGCGAGTCCTTCAAGAACGCGAGGTGGACCGTGTGGGAGGACAATCCCCCGTTGCAGTGGATGTCCGAGTATTGGCAACCACCAACCGCGACCTTGAAAAGGAGGTAAGGGAAGGCGGGTTCAGGCAGGACCTCTTCTACCGACTGAATGTGGTACCCCTGCATATCCCGCCTCTTAGAAAGCGGCCTGACGACATCGCACTTCTGGCCCGGCATTTTCTGAAAGAGACCGCCTCACTGAACAGTATGCCCATGAAATCCCTGACACCCGAGGCCGAGGCCCGCCTCCGGAGCATGCCCTGGCCCGGCAATGTCAGGGAACTCGAGAACCTCATGGAAAGGGCAATACTCCTGGTAAACGGGGAACGAGTTGAATCCTCCGACATTGATTTCCTGGCAGGCCTAGGATCGGACTCACATGAGCAGGAAACCGATACTGTGAACGTACCTGTTCAGCCTCTTCGTGAAATGGAAAAGAGGATGATCTTACGAGCCTTGGGCGATCATCAGGGCAACCGTACCCGGGCTTCCAAGGTCCTTGGCATCAGTGTCCGCACTCTAAGAAACAAGCTCAATGAGTATGAAAAAGAGGCT
>CAYPSZ010000007.1:0-3180 GCA_964413125.1 uncultured Desulfobacterales bacterium | reverse complement strand
CCCCTCATGTTGTCGGATATGATCGGACTGGACCTAATCTGCAAGGCCGCAGATACCATGTTCGAAGAGTACAAGGACCGGCGATACGCTGCCCCTCCCTTGTTGAGGAAAATGGTAATTTTAGGATATTGTGGGCAGAAGTCAGGTAAAGGTTTTTACGACTGGTCTGATCTCAAAAGCCCGACACCACTCAAGATTGACTTTTGATATTCAGCGTTTTTCCCAACACCTGGTATTGATATAATAAGGAGATATAATGGAGATAAATGACCTTTTAATTGACAAGAAAGAGGATATATGGATCTTCACACTGAACCGGCCGGACCACTTGAACAGTTTTACCAAGCCATTACTTGAAAACCTGGCGGCCTGTTTTAAAGAGGCCAAAAATGATCCGGCCTGCCGAGCCGTCATTATTACAGGAGCGGGCTCCAAAGCCTTCAGCAGCGGCGCGGACGTTCATACCTTTCTAACGGAAAAGGCAAGTGCCCTAGGAACCGATTGGGCAATGTTCGGCCAGACGGTATTCGCCTTGCTTGATGATCTGGGTAAACCTTCCATAGCAGCCGTCAACGGACTTGCCTATGGCGGAGCCTTTGAGCTGGCTTTAGCCTGCACCTTTCGAGTTGCTGCCGAGAATGCACGATTCTGTTTCCCGGAAATCAACCTGGGTTTCCTTCCGGGTTGGGGGGGCACCCAGCGGGCAACCCGTGTTATTGGATCCACTGCGGCACTGGAACTGATCCTGACCGGCACGATTATCAATGCCGAAAAGGCCTTGGCCCTTGGAATCGTAAGCAGTGTCACGGCAGACGACCACCTGTTGAACACGGCCAAGGAGTTGGCGGCAAAAATCACCAACAAACCGCCATTGGCGGTACGATTCGCCCTTGAAGCGGTTATCCGCGGGCAGAACATGCCTCTAAACGAAGGATTGCGGCTGGAGGCCGGCCTGGCTGCCATGGCCGTCTTGAGTAAAGATGCTCAGGAAGGCATTACGGCCTTTTTGGAAAAGCGCAAACCATCATTCAAAGGTTGTTGAAGGAGGATGCAGTGAATCAGAACGTTTATATAGTTAGTGCCGCCAGGACCCCCATAGGCGTTTTCGGAGGATCCTTGAAGTCCATTTCGGCAACAGATCTGGCTATACACGTCATCCAATCCGTGGTCCAGAAGGCCGGCATTGAAACCTCGGCTGTCGACGCGGTCTTTTTTGGCAATTGCTTTGATCCACTTGCCAACAACATCGCCCGGATCGCAGCGGTCAAAGCCGGACTTCCATTACATACTTCAGGGGTCTCCATCTCATCCACTTGTGGGTCGGGGATGCAGGCGGTCGCCTCGGCCTTCAGGTCTATTCGTGACGGAGAGAGTGATGTGGTTATCGCCGGTGGCGTCGAGAGCATGTCGAACGCTCCGTATGTCTCCAATACCAGCCGCTGGGGACAGAGGCTCAGGCACACCGAACTCTTCGACTTGATATGGAAGGCCATGCAGGAGTATCCCCTGGGGGCCGGTATGGGCGTCACAGCTGAAAATATAGCGGCCCGGGACAATATATCGAGGGAGGATCAGGATCAATTGGCCTTTACCAGTCAGCAGAGGGCCCTGGCAGCCATAAAGTCCGGAACTTTCCGTGAGGAAATCGCTCCCGTCAAGATCCCCCAGCGCAAAGGCGATCCGATAGTCGTAGATACGGATGAACATCCCCGCGAGGTAAGCATGGATCAATTGGCCAAACTCCAACCGGCCTTCAAAGAGCGCGGGTGCGTTACGGCCGGGAATTCTTCCGGCATTAATGACGGTGCTGCCTCTATGGCGCTCATGAGTCAGGCCGGGCTCGACCAAACCGGTGCCAAGCCTTTGGCCCGGATTCTTGACACAACCGTGGTAGGTGTTGACCCGGACTACATGGGAGATGGACCGGTACCGGCGACCCGTAAGCTGCTCCAAAGGACCAGGCTCAGCCTGGGCGATATCGGGCTGATCGAAATCAATGAGGCCTTCGCCGCCCAGTATTTGGCCTGCGAACGCGCTCTCGGACTTGATCGGGAGATCACCAACGTCAACGGTAGCGGCATTGCGCTGGGCCATCCGGTGGGATGTACCGGTTGTCGAATTATGGTAACTCTTTTGCATGAGATGGGCCGGCGTAAGGCGGGCATCGGGCTGGCGGCCCTTTGCGCCGGCGGCGGTCAGGGTTTCGCCACCCTGCTTGAAAGACTTTGATCTTTCTCACGCTCAGCCCATGATCATCCAACTGCTCGGAAGTCGGAAAGGAGGTGGTGTTGTCGGGTTCTATGGGGATTTTCAGTCGGTAAATCAAAACAAAAACCAAACTCAAAACCCTTGAAACGCTCTTCATAATTGCCTGAAGGAGAAGTACATGAGAGGAATTAACCTGGCAACCTACCTTGAAAACACCGCAACGGCGCACCCCGACAAGGTCGGGTTGATTTTTGAAGACCGGAAATGGACCTTCAGGGAAATCAACGAAAGCGCCAATTCCATCGCCTTAGGTCTTGTCGAAATGGGCATAACCAAAGGGGATCGCGTCACTCTGTTCCTGTCGAACACGCCCGAGTTTTTCTTCTGGTTTTTCGGCATAATTAAAGTGGGCGCGGTTGTCAATCCCCTGAATGTCATGTTAAAAAGGAGAGAGCTGGAGTTCATTGTCAACGATTGCACCCCTCGATTAATTGTCGCTACCGAGGATGTCGCATCCGAGCCGCTTGCAATAGTTGAAGGAACCTCAGAAGATGGCCCCCAAATCATAGTAATCGGTGATAAACCTCGGGAAAAAGCAATTGATTATGCTAATTGGGTAGCATCCTTCGGTAGTGATTACGATTCCATTCCAGTTGAAATAAACGACCTGGCAGCTATTCTTTATACTTCCGGTACCACTGGTAAACCAAAGGGCGTTATGCTTACCCATAACAACCTCTGGACCAACGGCCGACACTGCGCCGACTGGGCCGAGACAACTTACAAAGACACCACCGTTTGTGCCCTGCCGCTCTTTCACTCCTATGCGCTGACCCATGTGATGGCTGAGCTTTGGTTCGTGGGCGGAACCTTGGTTTGGTTGCGCCGCTTCGATGCAGAGGCCTGCCTGCAGGCAATGGTCCAGCACGAGGCTACCGCCTTCCATGGAGTGGCGACCATTTATTATGCCCT
>CAYPSZ010000006.1:0-8257 GCA_964413125.1 uncultured Desulfobacterales bacterium | reverse complement strand
AGCCAACCCGTAAACAGTGAAAGGCTTCTGGATGAACTGAACCCCTTCGTCCAGCACGCCTCGATGCGCAATTACGTTGTCGGTGTAACCGGACATATAGAGCACCTTCATTGACGGGGATGTTTCAGCAGCCTTTTCGTAAAGCTCCCTGCCGTTCATGCCCGGAAGGACCACATCGGTAAGGAGCAGATTTACAGGGCGGTCATGTGATGCCATTGCCTCCAGGGCTTCAGCACCGTTTTTCGCCGTCAGGACCTGGTAACCGTTTCGCTTCAGCACTGATTCGGCCAGGCGGCGAACCTGGTCGCTGTCCTCCACAATAAGAATGGTTTCAGAGCCCTTCAGATCCTCAATTGTCTCTACAGAGGTTATCTCTTCCGGTTCCGATGTTTCGACAAGGGGGAGATACACCTTGAACGTAGATCCTTTTCCGGGCTCAGAGTAAACCCATATGTTCCCGCCGTGTTGTTTCACGATGCCGTAAACCGTAGCCAGGCCGAGACCTGTTCCACTGTCACCCTTGGTGGAGAAAAAAGGATCAAAAATCCTCTCACGGGTCGCCTCATCCATCCCGACCCCTGAATCGCTCACCGCCAGCATGACGTACTCACCTGGTTTCGCGCTTGTGTGATGATTGGCGTACTCTTCATCCAGATATATCTTTTGGGTTTCAATGGCCAGATTTCCGCCTTCCGGCATGGCGTCGGCAGCGTTTACCGACAGGTTCATGATCACCTGCTCTATCTGGCCGATATCCGCCATGACCACCCCCGCATCGGGTGTCAGGTCGAACTCAATTTCGATGTCTTCCCGGATTGTGTGCTGCAATAGTTTCTCCAGGCCGGCCGCCACCTTATTCAGATTCACGGATTTGAATTCCAGAATCTGTTTGCGACTGAATGCCAGGAGCTGCCGTACAAGGTCCCGTGCCCTCAATCCCGCGCCGATGATCTCGTCCACCGACTCCCGGCGTATATCTTCAGGGTCAAGGTCATCACGCAGCATCTCGCTGTAGCCTATGATGGGTGAGAGCAAATTGTTCAGGTCGTGGGCCACACCGCCTGCCAGCGTTCCAATGGATTCTATTCTCTGGGCCTGATGGTACTGCTTTTCCAGCTCCGCCTTTTCCGCCTGCATTCGCCTGCGTTCAGTGACGTCTCGAATCATGCCGACCGACCGTAACACCACCCCTGCCGTATCGCGTTCATGAACACAGTGCTCGTGGACCTGACGGACCTCGCCCGTGTCTCGACGAACGATCCGGTGTTCGATCTCATAGCCGTCTCGCCCTTCCAGCAGCGATTCGGAATAGGCCTTATTCACGGCTGCCCGATCCTCAGGGTGGACAGCTTCGAGAAAGGCCTCGTAGGTCGCAGCGAATTCCTGCGGCTTGAATCCGAAAATCCGGTAGACCTCGCCCGACCAGGTCAGGCGGTTTGTGGTCAAATCCAACGTCCAGCTTCCGACATGAGCGATGCTTTCAGTCCTCGCCAGCATTTCTTGGTTGCGGCGAAGGGCTTCCTGGGCGTTTTTCTCCAATGTGACGTCTCTGCAAATCCCTTCTATTGCGATTATGGCTCCCTGATCATCAAAAATTCCTTTGTTGGATTGTATTATCCATCTCTCATTTCCTTCGGCATCAACTATCATGTACTCATAGGAAGGATCCACCTTACCATTGGAGAGTTCCGACCACTTCTCCTGAAATTAGCCGGCAAAATCCGGATGGATTATGTTCCTAATCAGCAAGGGGTTGCTGATGAATTCTTCTGAGCTGTGACCAAAAACAGACTCGGCCGAAGGGCTAGAATACTCGTATTCCCCATCAGGCAAAGACATGCGATAGACCGCCTCATTAAGTCCTTCAACAAGACCTCTAAACTTGATCTCACTCTCCCTCAGAGCCGCCCCTGCACGCTTTCGCTCGGTTTCGGCATTCTCCAATTCGCGAACCCGCTGCTCCAATTCTTCGTAGGTCGCCTTACCGGTCATGATCACAACCCCTGTGTTCCCATTCCCTTAAAGTCAGTACCGACAACAGAACAGTTGACACCCGCCTGAGAGCGACGTTAATCCCGACTCCTTGCAAGCCGGCCGGAGCCAATCCGAAATCAGAACCCCAGTATGCCTTTGCTACGTACCCTGCGGGAGTTTCACCCCCAGGCCTCACTGAACCGTGCGTGACAGTCTCCCATCACACGGCTCTTATTGTCCAACCCACAAAAGGGTTTCGCTTTGTTTAAACAGTTCCTCCCTGAATTCAGCTTGACTGTTCAACAAAGCCGGACAATGGAGCCCCTTTGCCCCATCCCCATTACAGGGCCTTCATCACTAATACAAGCTACGCCGCCTCTATTCCACCGCATCGGCACTCTCACACTCACGGGGGCTTCCCACTTGTGTTTCTCCCTTAGAATCAGGGGAAAGGTTCCCACGTTCCACACAAGAGCTCAGACCAGGTTCTTGCCACCTTGTACGCCGGACGCCACCCAAGCAGTAAACAGGTTCCCCCTGGACTTATCCCGGTGGTAAGGAGACGGCGGTTTTGACGCCATCTTATACGTTTCGAAATCTCATCAGTGGTTCGCTTGCGCTCGACTCCCTGATCCTCACCTGATCCCGCCTTGTGGAATCTTTTCCTCAACGCTCACCACCATTGCCTTTGACCACAGCAGCTTAAGGTGGTTTGGAGTCTGCTCCTCTAAGCCGACTCCGAGGCGCCTGCCCTCATCTCTTGTGCAGCCTCGCGGCCCACAGCCTATCGAATCACGGATCTCAGCAAGGGCCGGAATTGCTGGTATTCAACACAAACCTTGAAAGTGTTTGAATCCATACTCTGTGATCTATCAGAACCCATGTAACCTGTCTAACCCCAGAACACGCTCAAGCGTTTTCCGGAGGGTCTCTATTTCAAAAGGCTTGTGCAGAAAGGCCTGAGCCTTTTCTGCATGATCAGGGGCCATAACATGGGCCTCATCGTACCCGCTGGCAAGGATTACCGGAATATCAGGACGGATTTTCCTGAGCGCTGCGATTGTATTCCACCCGCTCATGCCGGTCATGGTCAAATCAGTTATTACCAGGCGAATCTCATCCGGCCGTCTCCTGAATATCTCCAGGGCCTCGACGCCGTCCTTTGCAGCCAGCACATCAAAACCGAGTCGACGCAAGATGGCGCCCATCATGTTACGAACCATTTCTTCATCCTCTACCAAGAGCACCAGACCATCTGTCTTAGACGAAACAAAGGACTCAGTGGCCGTCTTTCGGTCTGCCTGTGTCTTCTTGTCCATGAGGGGGAACAGCATTCTGAAAACACTGCCTGAGCCTGGCTTGCTTTGGAACTGGATACCTCCCCCATGAACCCGGGCGATCCCCGACACCACCGGTAATCCTATGCCCCGACCGGTGAACTTGGTGGAGAAGAACGGATCCATCACCTTCCCGGTGTTATGGGCGGGTATACCCTCTCCCGTATCCGACACTTCAATAACCGCATAAGCCCCTGTACCCGGCTTCCAGTCCGGAGGCCAGGCCGGGGTTCTCGATATTTCCTCGCCCTGCATGGTCCCGATCGAAACCCTGATCTCGCCACTATCCTCTCCAATGGCTTCCAGAGCGTTGGTCACCAGATGGGCCAGGGCCTGCCTGATCAGATCGATATCGATGTTGACAAACAAGCGCGATGAAACCGAAAGCTCGTTCTGCAGACGGATGCGGCGGGGAAAGGTTTGTCGGAGTTCGGAAACAATCCCGTTGGTTATGTCGGCAAGGTCCCGGACTCCCGTCTTTTTCTGTAACTGACCAGCAAAAGTCAGCATTATGGTGCTGATTTCAGCAGCGCGCCTGGCGCCCTCCATGGCTTCACTCAGGTGCTCCTGGTTTGGCGAGCCTGCGGTCAAATCGTTCATGGTCAATTCCAGGTTCCCGATCACAATGGAAAGCATATTATTGAAGTGGTGAGCTAGTGCCCCGGCCATGAGACTGAGGCTTTCCGCCTTCGCGATCTGCTGTTTCCTTTGATCCAGTTCAAATCGCTCGGTGATGTCGCGGGAGATACTGAACAGGGCCTGATCACCATCCCCCCATGATAGAGACCGCTCATGAACTTCCGCCGGCGTGGTCCTGCCCGAGGCTGAGACATATGTGGTCTCGAAAACGAGGGATTTGCCCGACAGGACCTCTGTGATGTTGGCCTTGATGCCGGCGGCATTTTCCGGTTCCACGAATTCCGCGACATTCCTCCCTACAAGGTCCTTCCGCGGGACGTCGAGGCGTCCGGCCATGGTCTCGTTCGCATCAAGTATGACCCCGTCGGTATCATGCACCAGGGCCCCGTCCGGGATGGAGGCAAAGACTTCGCGGTACCGCTCCTCACTGGCTCGCAATTCCCGGGTCCGTTCCTCCAGGAGGTCCTCCACACGCAACAGCGCTCGCTCCCTGCAGGCTCCGGTGCAGAGTTCCACCAGGTAGGCCGGAGAAAAGGGCTTGCGCGCATATGCCGCAGCACCCTTCTTGAGCCATTCAAGGGCCAGGTCGGGCCTGGTATCCGATGTTATCATCACGCAGACCGTGTCTGGCCTTTTAAGCCTGAACGCTTTCAGGAGTTCGTCGCCCTGAATGTCCGGCAGATGGTAGTCGATAACTGCAACATCGAAAGGCTCTCCCGATATCCCGGCATCAAAGGACTTCAACGCCTCCAGGCCCGTCAAGGCCGCTTCGGCCCTGTATCCGTTGGCCTCAAAGATCTTCTTGATGACACCGGCCAAGGTCTTGCTGTCTTCCACAATGAGCACCCCGGGCCTGCGGGTGGGGCGCTCCCCCCTGATCAAAGATTCAGCCGTTTCCACGAACCTTTTACCGTCCACTGGTGAGGACAGAAAGGCGTCGGCACCGAGATCCACGGTTATGCGGCTCGCCTCCTCCCCGGCAAAGGTGGCGGAAACCACCATGATCGGGCTTCGGTTGAAGGAGGCATAATCCGGTGAGCGCAGCAGACGGCAGAAGCGCCAGCCATCGATGCCGGGCATGTAAAGGTCGGTGACGATAAGATCGGGAGGACACGCGGAGCCCATTTCCGAAAGGGCGACCTCTGCGCTCTCAAAAACGGTTGTATTGAATCCCCCCTTTCGCAGCAGACCGCTCAGAACGTTTAGCTGGGTCGGGTCATCGTTGACGACAACCGCGGTTGTTCCGGTTGCTGGTTTCCGGTTGCTGGTTGCTGGTTGCCGGTTCATTTCCACTCCTTTTCAACATACTGGATAAACTTGTTAATTTTACGACCAAGCATATCGTTCTTTGCATACAGTTCCTGATACGTCTGACCATCAATATGCCCGGCATCATGGATGAAGTTCAAATGAACCTCGGTCTCATCACACGATGCCTGGGCGTAGACCAGAAACCGTACAAAATCGTTCTTGTATTTTCTTCTGCCATATCCTTCCACAATACAGGTTGAAACCCCTTTCGAGGATCGCCGGATCTGGCTGCCCTCCTCGTAGAGCTCGTATTTGGGCAGTTTCATCGACATGCGATGGATCTCCAATGCAAGATCATAGGATAAGCGATAAATCTCCAAGTCCCTGTAACTCTTCGGTTTCATCTCCAATCCTTCCCCCAACCAGCAACCAGCAACAAGCAACCAGCAACCAGCAACAAGCAACCAGCAACCAGCAACCAGATCCCTACCTCTTTTTCCACCTTGCCAGCTTTTTGAAGGCGTGCTCGGCGGCTTCCAGCAGATCGGAAAGGCTTGCCGGTTTGGTGAAATAGTCCTCGAACCCCGCTTCACGGCAGTCAGACAGTTCAAAGAGAGACGCATACCCGGTCACGGCATAGGCAATAGCCAAGGGATATTGTTTTCGAATTGTTTGGCACAGTTCGACGCCGTTCATGCCGGGCAGGTTCAGGTCCAGGAATAGGACCCAATACGGTTCCTTCTTGATAATCTCCAGAGCTTCTTCCGCGCTTTCTGCAGTTGTAACCTCATAGCCGGCCCTGGCGAATGCCTGAGAGTACATATCCCGAATCTGTTTTTCATCATCCACCACCAACATGCGATTCTCATTCATGTGATCCCTCTTTCAAATGTGGTTGGTTGATTTCAATGTGTCGCCGGCCGCTGGTTACTGCGACGCCTGATCAATATCGATAATTCGACTACACAGATAAGGTTTTGACTGATATCGGGTTATTCTCATGATTTTTCGCGTCAACTCCCCGATACGGCCGATGCCTTCCTTTATGGCATTAAGGGTTTTGTAGTTCCGGTCAGTCCTGTCGAGGTCCATCAGCAACAATTCGGAAAAACCGGACACACTCTGCAGAGGCTGATTCAATTCATGACAAACAGCACCCGCCATCTCCAATACACCTTGGAGTTTCTCTCGCTCCCGCATCTCGTTTTGCAACATGAGAATGCGGCGGCCCACGTCCACCCGGGCTTTCAACTCGGCATTATCGTAGGGCTTGGCAATGTAATCGTCGGCCCCGGCCTCGAGCCCCTGGACGATGTCGCCGGCCTCGCCCCGGGATGTGAGCAAGATCAGGTAAGGCGGCTCTTTCCGCTTCTGTGCCCGAAGTCGGCGGCACAGTTCGGCCCCGTCCATCCCCGGCATCTCCCAGTCCAGCACCGCGAGTCGTGGGGCGTCATTTTCCTGAAACGCTTCATAAGCCTCGTTTCCGTCATTGGTAGCGGTCACGTCATATCCCCACTTGGTCAGGACCGCCTGAAGCATGGCCCGGGAGGTCATGTCGTCTTCGGCGATTAAAAGTCGCATGATTCGTTCGACTCCATTTGTGCTTTTAATTCTTGAAATTTCTGTTCCAGCTCCGGCAGCAGCCTATACAGAGACTCCATATCCCCGGCCTTGCCGGCCCGTTCCATGTCATAAGCCGTTTCCTGGAATGTCAAGGCGGTGACATTAGCGGCAGCGCCCTTGATTTTGTGCGCCTGGCCGCCTGCCTGTTCGGCCTGACCGTTTTCCACAAACGATTTTAACACCGCCATCTGCTTGGGCATGTCATCCAAAAAACCGGTAATAATCGTTTCCGCGAGATCTTCATCATCCATCAGCCGTTCCAGTAATACCGTGTGGTCGAATATCCGGGAGACGGCACTTCCATCTTCCTCATTCGGTGAGACATCCTTCTCAGGAGAACCGCCGTACCGCCTCCTCTCAACCATTTCTTTCTGCAGCCATTTTTCCAACTCGTTTGCCAGCGCCAACGGATCGATCGGCTTGGAGACATACCCGTTCATGCCGGCCTTCAGACATTTTTCGCGGTCGCCCTGCATGGCATGCGCCGTCATGGCGATGATGGGGATGTTTCGATTGGGGATTGCGGATCGGGGATTGCGGATTTGCCGGGTGGCTTCCATCCCGCCCATCTCGGGCATCTGGACGTCCATAAGTACCAGGTCATAGGGTATGGCCCGCAACGCCTCGAGCGCTTCTCTGCCATCGGCAACGGCGTCGGCGTACAGGCCAAGTTTCTTGAGAATCCCCAACGCCACCTGCTGGTTGGTGAAATTGTCTTCGGCCAGAAGAATTCGAACCCCTCGGTCGGTGAAGAGGTTGCGTATTTCCCGTTCCGTACGACGCGTTGTGATGGTGTGAGGTTCCGGGCTTTCTTCTGCACGTGTCGAGAGGATACTGGACAGCACCGTTTGCAATTCAAAAGCACGCACCGGTTTGGTAAGGTATGCATCAAAGCCGATTTCCTCGAAACGCCGGGAGTCGCCCCGGACCCCAAGGGAGGACAGCAACACCATCCGTGTCTCCATCAGGCGTTCATCGGACCTGATGGCCCGGCCCAGTCCTCCGCCATCCATCACCGGCATCTGCATATCGATGACGGCGACCCGGAAAGGATCGTTTTCATTCGAAGCCCTGTAAAGTGCCTCCAGTGCGACCGGAGCATCGGCGACGCAGGACACGCGCATCTGCCGGCTTCCCATTTGGGTCCTCAAAATCTCGCGGCTGGTGGCGTTGTCATCCACGATCAACACGCGAACGCCCCGCAGGTCGACCAAGTTGGGTCCTTTTGAAGCAGCTTGGGGCGGCTGCTTGACCAGTTGGACGGTAAACCAGAATTCAGACCCTATTCCCTCCTCACTCCGGACACCGATTTCACCGCCCATCATTTCAGTCAGTTGTTTGGAAATGGCCAATCCCAGCCCGGTGCCTCCGTATTTGCGTGTTGTGGACGCATCCACCTGAGAGAATTTATGAAACAACATTTTCTGTTTCTC
>CAYPSZ010000005.1:0-10357 GCA_964413125.1 uncultured Desulfobacterales bacterium | reverse complement strand
TTTTCAAACTGAAAAATATCAGGATATCCCCTGATCACCCCATTGCCGGTGACTTGCTGGAAAATGCCTGCCGGGCGGACAAGGCGGATTTCCTGGTTGAGCTCCTTGAACAGGGATTCAACCCTGCCGAACAGAAGGATCGAGGGTCATCCCTCATTCAGACCTGCATAGGGTGTTTGGATTGGTACTTCGACTATGATTGGTTCACTCGCGAACGCAAAACCAAGGACATCGATACTTCCCGTTCGCGTGAAACGCTTAAAATGATACACATTCTGGTTAAACACGGTGCCAAGTGGAAGCCCACGGAGCGGTATCAAATCAACGACGCCCGCCGGTCTCTGCTCAAAATGAGCGTCGATTACACGATCGAGTTCGTCTGGATCATGGCCAAATACGATGGTTGCGGCCGTGATACCATCGAACAGCTCCTGCGGACGCCCACGATAAAGCGGCACGTTGCCAAACATCAACCGCGCATCCAGGAGCTGTTGAAGGATTTTGGGGAGGCATGAGTATAATTTGTCTTTTTTTTTTAACCTATCAGGTTAAAAAAATTTATTGACTTTTAGGGCCTATGGACATATCGTTTAAGAACAAAAAGCTGGCAAAGTCCTTCAATGAAGGCCAACAGCTCGTAAAAATCCACGGCAAATTGCGTGCGAAAAAGATTCGTGCTCGTATGAATGCGCTGAGGGCTGCTGCGACACTTAAAGACTTCTGGCCGCCCAAAAGCCCGCCTGAGCGTTGTCATGAGCTCACGGAGGGGAAACGATCCGGCCAGCTGTCTGTTTATCTGGACCATCCCTATCGTTTGATTTTTGTCCCTGACCACGACCCTGTTCCGACACACGAAGACGGTGGATTGGACTGGTCCCAGATAACGGCGGTAAAAATATTGGGGGTTGAAGACACTCATGGCTGATATGACATCAAATCAATATGTTCCGGACTATTTAGTACCTCCCGGAGAAATCCTGGAGGAGTATCTGGAAGGGTACGGTATGACCCAAACCGAATTGGCCGACAGGACCGGGTTAACCAAAAAAACCATTAATGAAATCATCAAAGGTAAATCGTCGATCACTTCAGAAACCGCTTTGAAGCTTGAGCGATCCCTCGGTCGTCCAGCTCATTTCTGGAACAACCTGGAAAGTCAGTTCCAAGATGATCGCTCACGTCTTGCTGAAAAAAAGCGATTGGAAAATCAACTGGATTGGTTAAAGCGGGTGCCTGTCAGTCAGCTTACCAAACTAGGGTGGCTTCCCAAACAAGAAGAAAAGATTGCTCAGCTCGCGGAGGTACTGCGCTTTTTCGGTGTCGCATCCCCGGAACAGTGGGCGACTGTGTGGCGGGAACATCAGGTCGCATACAGACAGACCAAGCGCTTCGAGGCATGTGCTGAATCTGTATCCGCCTGGCTCAGAAAGGGGGAAATCGAGGCCAGAGAGATTCGTTGCCAACCCTTTAACAAGAAAAATTTCTTTAAAGCCCTTGATGGCATCCGGGACCTGACCACGGAGGCTCCCAAGGTATTTCAACCCCAGTTGGTCGAAATGTGTGCCGCTGCCGGCGTGGCCGTGGTTTTCGTTCCCGAGTTACCAAAGACCGGGGTATACGGGGCGACACGGTGGATCGGCAACAAAGCCGTGATTCAACTGAGTCTTCGCTACAAGAGCAACGATCATCTGTGGTTCAGCTTTTTCCATGAGGCCGGCCACATCATCAAGCATGGTCGCAAGGAAATCTTTATCGAGGGCAATGGGCTGGATAACGAAAAAGAGGAAGAAGCCAATGCCTTTGCCCGCGACCGACTGATTCCGCCGGCGGCATTGCGCAAGTTCCTTCAATCATGGGATGGTAGATCCTTGGCACCGATTGAAACCTTTGCCCAAAAAATAAACATCGCTCCGGGTATTGTTGTCGGACGGCTTCAGCACGAAAAGCTGCTGCCCAACTCCCACGGAAATGGCCTCAAGGTGTTTTTCCACTGGTCGGATTAACGATAAAGATTGTAAACGGAATTTCGTTGCGCTCAACTCCGTTTACAATCTTTTTACAATCTTTACCGTTATCGTTGCCTCATCGGGAACGGCCTGTCTTCGATAACCCATTTATATTAAAGGTTTTCGGTCATCGGCATGGAACTCTTATAAAAGATGAAGGAGGTAGGCATATAATGGAGAGGACTATATCAGGCGTCACGATTGAGTGTGTCAGTGGCGATATCGCCTCCCAAACAGGGGTCAAGGCCGTTGTTAACGCCGCGAACGCGCAACTTATGATGGGCGGAGGGGTGGCGGGCGCGCTTCACCGTGCCGCGGGGCCGGGGCTTGCCGAGGAATGTCGCCCATTAGCGCCCATTGAACCGGGCGAAGCGGTGATTACGAGCGGACACAATCTTCCCAACCAGTATGTCATTCACTGCCTGGGGCCTGTGTATGGTGTGGATAAACCGGAAGATGAACTCCTTACGAGCTGTTATCGCAAAGCCTTACAGCTTGCAGAAAAACATGAGATAGAATCGGTTGCGTTTCCGGCGATCTCTGCCGGCGCTTTCGGCTATCCCGTGCAAGACGCGGCCGAGGTGGCATTCGAAACCATTATGGAGATGGTTCCGAATCTGAAATCAGTCAAGAGGATTAGGTTCGTGCTTTACAGCGCCGGGGATTTAAAAATCCACGAAAAAGTCCTCAAGACAAAAAGTCGTGTGTCCTATTGCTCGGGAGATCATGCATGAGGGTGTCTGAGGAGCCTTCAAATAAGCGCAGCGGGCATGTATGTCCCTGGTGGCTCGCTTACACCTTCGACAATCCGATACGACGGTTGATTCATCCCCCGGACAAGATTCTTGGGCCCTACGTTCGTGAGGGCATGACCGTTCTGGATGTAGGTGCCGGCTTTGGACATTTTTCCATCGGTATGGCCTATCTGGTGGGTGAGACCGGAAGAGTGGTGGCTGCGGATGTCCAGGAAAAGATGTTGGAAAAGACTTTGTCCAGGGCACGAAAAGCCGGAGTTGAAGGGCGGATCACACCTCTGCTCTGCCGCTCCACGGAACTCGGTCTCGATATTGAAGTGGATTTCGCCCTGGCTTGCAATGTGCTACATGAGATGCCCGGCCTGGCGGGGGTGTTTGCTGAGCTTCGATTGTGGCTCAAACCGGATGGCGGCTTTCTGATCATGGAGCCCATGGGGCACGTTGGTGCCGCGGCATTTGGGGCGGAGATAAAAACGGCCCTTCAGGCCGGGTTTCGAGAACAGACCCGGCCCCGGGTTTTTGGCGAGCACTGCGTACTCCTGTCTCCTGCCGGAACAGGTTAAAGATAAGGGGGCCTCATGAATTTGATCTCCGATCAGGCCATTGTCTTTGCAATTCTCCTGACCACCCTGGCAATGTTCGTGTGGGGCCGCTGGCGTTACGATATAGTCTCTCTGGGGGCCCTGCTTCTGGTGTTCATGGCCGGGCAGGTTCCGGCCGGGCAGGTGTTTCTGGGCTTCGGCCACCCTGCGGTGATAACGGTGGCCGCGGTGCTGGTTATCAGCCGCGGACTGCTCAATGCCGGGGTTGTGGACGGCATGTCGCGCTTATTGGGGCGGGTGGGATCCAGTCCCACCGCCCAGGTGACCACCCTCACAGGCATTGTGGTGATCTGCTCGGGTTTTATGAACAACGTGGGCGCTCTTGCCCTTCTAATGCCCGTGGCCATATGGATGTCCAGACAAAGCGGGCGATCGCCTTCTTTGCTCCTAATGCCCCTGGCTTTCGGTTCCCTAATGGGGGGGCTCATAACACTCATAGGCACGCCGCCCAATATCATAATCGCCACATATCGAACGCAGACAGGGGCCCCTCCTTTCGGGATGTTCGATTTCGCCCCGGTGGGCGCCGGTGTGGCCGCCTTGGGATTGATCTTTATAGCACTTGTGGGATGGCGGCTTACGCCCAAGCGGGAAAGCGCTGATTCCCCTGAAGAGCTTTTTGAAATAGAGGGCTACCTGAGCGAAGTTGTGGTTCCTGATACTTCCAAGATGAACGGTCGGACCCTGTACCACCTGAATACCTCCATGGGAAAGGGTAGGCAGGTCGTGGTGGTCGCTCTCATCCGAGGTGATCGACAGATCCCTGCCCCTTCCTGGTATGAGGTGCTTCAGGCGGGCGATCTTCTTGTTGTGGAAGCGGATTCCGAGGAGCTGCAGTTCCTGGTGGATGAATTGGGCCTGGAACTTGCTCAGAATAAGGTGACCGATAAAGAGGTAATGGAGTCGGATGATATCCGGATCATGGAGGCCATTGTCGCCCCAGGCTCTGCCATGACCGGAAGAACGGCCGTCGGCATGCGCCTACGTCGGACTTACGGGGTGAATTTGCTTGCAGTGGCACGCCAGGGACATCGGCTCAAGAAGCGCCTGGGAGAGATCAGTTTTACAGTGGGAGACATTCTCCTTCTGCAGGGGAGCCAAGAGTCACTGCAGACCTCGATGGTATCTCTGGGATGCCTGCCTCTGGCCGAACGCGGCTTTAGTCTGGCAAGACCGCGTCAGATACTAATGGCCATAACCATTTTCGGCGCCGCCATGACCGCGGCTGCGCTCAGCATTATGCCTGTGCAGATTGCCTTTTCGGCCGCCGCCATGATCATGGTGCTGGCCGGTTTAATCTCAGTCAAGGAGATTTATGAAAGCATCGACTGGCCCATCATCGTGCTTCTGGGGGCCATGTTCCCATTGGGGAATGCCCTGGAGACCACGGGAGGCGCTCAGCTGATCGCGGACAAGATGATGCTGATCTCAGATCATTTTCCCAACGCGGTTACTCTTCTGGTGCTGATGGTTGGAACCATGCTGCTGTCCAATGTAGTCAACAATGCCGCCGCCGCAGTGCTTATGGCTCCCATTGCCGTGAATCTGGCCGAAGGTCTCGGCGTTTCGGCCGATCCTTTGTTGATGGGAGTGGCAATCGGAGCATCTTGCGCGTTCCTGACCCCGGTGGGCCATCAATCCAATGCTTTGGTAATGGCTCCAGGCGGATATGGTTTCGGTGACTACTGGCGGCTGGGTCTGCCCTTGTCTCTACTGGTTGCGGGGGCTGCGGTGCCGCTTATTATTTTTTTCTGGTCCTTCTGATCCGTCCGGGATAACGGTGATGTTGATCCATATATCTTAATCGGCTTGAATAGCCGATATTTCACGACACAACTCCGACACTTTAAGAAGAAATGAGGAGATTCAATTATGGAAAAGATGAAGGTTCGTGAACTAATGGTTCCGGTTGATCATTTCCCTAGAATTTCCAGTGGGGCGTCGTTTTATGAGGCCCTTGTAGCCCTGGAAGATGCTCAGAAGAAATACCTGGACGGCGATAATAGGCAAAGGATCATGCTAATTGAAGACACAAAAGGGAATGTTGTTGGTAAGATTTCGCCCATTGATATGATTCGAGGGCTTGAGAACTATGATCATGTCGAGGTTGAAAAGACTATCAGCCGTTTCGGGCTCGAGTATGTGAAAAAACCCATGGAGGATGAATATCGTCTGTGGCAGACGCCTTTTAAGGATCTTTGCCGCAAGGCCGCAGATGTCAGGATCGAGGATTTCATTAAACCTCCGGGTGAGGGACAAACCGTCAATATTGATGATCCCCTTGCACGGGCATTTGATTGTTTCGTCATAGGCCGGCACGATTCCCTCTTTGTGCTTGATGGAGAGCAAATAGTCGGGCTGCTTCGGTTCTCCGACGTCTACAAGAGCATCAGGGAGACCATGAAGGAATGCGCCCTGGAAACCGCCTAGGGGCTTTCACTGTCAGGTCGGCAGCTTGAATATCTTGAACATGAAAAAGCCTTCCGTCCGCAGGAGAGGGCTCTGATCCCGGCCTGCCCATGCGCTTCGCTTGGTGGGGGGCGGATGTGGTCCAGCCATTAAGGTTTGCTGAGAGAGGGCAAAAGAGTGCCTGAGTCCGGTTCGGAGAAGAAAAAACTGCCGCATAAAACCATCCTGCTCGGTCTCCTGGTAGCTGCCGGGGTTATCCTGCACCTGCTCGGATGGTTCGATTGGCGGCGACTTATTGAAGAAGGAGAGAAATTCGCTCATACTTGGTGGTTTGCACCCGCAGTAATAATGATCAAGATAGCGCTGTATACGTTCGCCCTCCCCGGTTCGGTTATGTTCTGGGTGGCGGGACTCTTTTTTGATCCTATTGCCGCTACACTTATCATACTGGCGGGTGGCGTAGGCGGCGCCATGACTGCGTATGCGTTTTCCCGCAGCATGTCCAGGGGTGAGGCCGATAAACTGGAGGCGTCGCGTTTCTTCAAGCTGCTCAAGAAACACACCGATTTTGCGACCCTCTGCGCTGTGCGTACGCTTCCCAACTTCCCTCACACGGTTATCAACTATGGCTCGGGTATCCTGGATGTGCCGCTTCCTCGATTTATTCTGTCAACGGTGGTGGGGTATAGCATAAAAGGCTATCTTTACGCATCGATGATACGACGAGCGGCAACGGCTGAAGGGCTTTCCGATGCGATTTGTTTTAGAACCGTGGGGTCGCTCATTATTCTTGCCGCGCTGTTTATGGCAGGAAAAGCTGTGCAGCGATTTGATAAATCAAATGGACCGGAGTGAACAATTACCCCGTTCAGGGAACTATTCCTGAGAGGCTTGATCTCCTTTGTGATTTCCTTTATGGTTCTTGGACCGAATACCGTTAGCAGACTTTCAGGAGCGCCTATGTCCCCTAAACCCTGGGAAATCCTTTTCAGCCGGCAGGATAGTTCCTACAGCATCTTCCAAATTAGGACCGACCGTGCACGTTCTCCTCGCACCGGCCGGGATCACGACTTTTATATCCTGGAATCCGCCGATTGGGTCAACGTGATACCTGTGACCCCGTTGGAGGAAGTGGTCCTTATCCGCCAGTACCGGCATGGGACCCAAGAGAACACCCTGGAGATCCCCGGCGGGATTGTGGAACCTGGAGACACCCCAGAGGGTGCGGCTCGTAAAGAACTGGTGGAGGAGACAGGATACATGGACCGGGGTATGACCTATTTAGGTTATGTCCACCCGAATCCCGCGATCCTCAACAACCGTTGTCATACATTCCTGGCTCGCGATGTGTTCATGAGCGGCGATCAGAGCCAGGATGACAAGGAGGATATCGAGGTCCTTCTCCACCCGCTCTCCGACGTAACCCGGCTGATTCGGGAAAACCGGATCACCCACGCCCTCGTTCTCGCGGCGTTCTACCGCTATTACATGGAATCCTGAAGCGGTTACAGTCGTCTTACACCGGTCCGATTCCGGAAGAGCACCTCTGTGGGTTGCGCGGGAGAAACTAAGGATAAAGGAGAGTTCTATGAACGACTTGCATGGCTTCGAGCGCATTGATGTCCGGGATATCCCCGAGCTCAAAACACGAGCCGAGATGTTTCGTCACGTGAAGACAGGCTCACAACTGCTCAGTCTGATCAATGATGACGAAAACAAGGTTTTCGGAATCACGTTTCGGACACCTCCGCAGGACTCCACCGGCGTGGCCCATATCCTGGAGCACTCCGTGCTGTGTGGTTCCCGGAAGTACCCGCTCAAGGAGCCCTTTGTGGAACTCCTGAAAGGCTCTCTCAAGACATTTCTCAACGCCATGACCTACCCGGACAAGACCTGCTACCCCGTGGCCAGTCAGAACGTTCAGGACTTTTACAATCTCATAGACGTCTATCTGGACGCCGTGTTCTATCCACGCCTCACACCAGCGGTCTTTCAGCAGGAGGGGTGGCATTTCGACGTGGATCGGGTTGACGGCCCAATGGCCTTCAAGGGGGTTGTTTACAACGAGATGAAAGGAGCATATTCCTCGCCCGATTCCCTTTTGGCCGAACTCAGCCAGCAGTCTCTTTTTCCTGACACGCCCTATGGGCTGGACTCCGGAGGGCATCCCCGTCGTATCCCGGACCTGACTTACGACCGGTTCAGGAGCTTTCACCGTACTTACTACCATCCCTCCAACGCCTGTCTTTTTTTCTACGGTGACGATGATCCGGAAAAAAGGCTTGAGATCGCCCAAGGGTACCTTTGTGATTTCGACAGTATCGAGGTGGATTCCGCAATTCCACTTCAAGGGGCTTTCACGGAACCGCTTCGCCTCAAAGAGTCATTTGATCCCGGCGAAGATGAGGGGGCCTCCCATAAAGGCATGGTCACTGTAAACTGGCTGTTTCCCGGGGAACCGGACCCTGAGAACGCTCTGGCCGGTCACGTACTGAATTACATCCTCCTCGGCATGCCGGGTTCCCCGCTTCGAAAGGCACTGATTGATTCAGGCCTGGGAGAGTCTCTGGCCGGAGGGGGCCTGGAGAGTGAGCTTCGCCAGATGTTTTTTTCCACCGGGCTCAAGGGAGTAGGCATGGAAAACATGGGCCTTGTGGAGCCGCTGGTCCTGGAAACACTTAAGCGTCTGTCCCGGGAAGGTATAGATCCGATGACTGTGGAGGCAGCAATGAACACGTTGGAATTCGGCCTCCGCGAAAACAACACCGGGAACTATCCCAGGGGTTTGCTTCTCATGCTCCGAAGCCTTACCACGTGGTTATATGACAGGGACCCCCTGGCCCTTGTGGCCTTTGAAGCGCCTCTTGCCAGGCTGAAGTCCCGCATCGCACAGGAAAAGACCCTATTCTCTGATATGATTTCGCACCTGTTCCTGGAAAACTCTCACCGGACCACGGTTCTGCTGTCACCGGAACCTGGTCTCTCGGCAAGGCAGGCATCCGAGGAGCAGGAGCGGCTCAAGAAGGTCAGGGAGGCCATGAGTTCGGAAGACTTGCAAGAAGCCATAGAGACCACACATACATTGCGGAAGCTTCAGGAAAGGCCCGACCCACCCGAAGCGCTTGCGGCCATTCCCTCGCTTCGCTTAGAAGACCTGCCTCCCAAGAACAAAGAAATACCCGAAGAGGTATTCAAATGTCACGGAACGCAAGTTGTTGTACACGACATCTTCACAAACGGGATTACTTATCTGGAAGTCGGCTTTAACCTCCATGCCCTTCAGCCCGCCCTCTTGCCTTTTGTGAGGTTATTCGGACGAGCCCTCATAGAGATGGGTACCACAAGAGAAGACTTTGTCTCACTCACTCAGCGAATAAGCAGGAAGACAGGCGGCATACAACCAGGTTTTTTCCTGTCTTCGTCGCTTGAGAGTGCGCGGGGGGCCGCATGGATGTTCCTGCAAGGAAAAGCCATGACCTCCAAGGCCGGAGACCTGGTGGATATCCTTCGTGACATCCTTTTGGAGGTCAGATTGGACAACAGGGAGCGTTTCCGCCAGATAGTCCTTCAGGCCAAGGCCCTTAAAGAGCAAGAACTGTTCCCTTTAGGGCACCAGGTGGTGAGCAGCCGTATCGCTTCCCATTTCGGTGAGGCCAACTGGGCCGCTGAGCAGATGGGAGGAGTCAACTACCTTTTTTTCCTGAGGGAACTCGTGGAAATGGTGGACAGGGACTGGTCCGCGGTGCTCTCTCGGCTCGAGGAAGTCCGGAGCGCACTGGTTCGTCGAGGGGCCATCGTCCTGAACGTGACGGTGGACCACAAGGGTTGGGCCGGGGTTGATCCCCTGTTGGACGGATTCCTGAAAGCCATGCCCGAAGCCTCGGCTCCTGCCGAGACGTGGGTTTCCGTCCACCCTCCCCTTTGCGAGGGCCTGACCATTCCTGCCCATGTAAACTATGTGGGCAAGGGAGCCGTTCTGGAACCCCTCGGCTACGAGTTTCATGGTTCGGCTCTGGTCATCACCAGGTTCCTTCGCAATTCATGGCTTTGGGACCGCATTAGAGTAAAGGGCGGGGCATACGGCGCCTTCTGCAGCATGGACAGACTCTCCAATGCCCTGATATTCGTCTCCTACCGCGATCCTAACCTTTTAGAGACCCTGAAGGTTTTTGACGAATCCGGCGGGTTTCTCAGATCAGCCGTCCCGGACCGACACGAGCTTACCAAAGCCATAGTAGGCACCATTGGAGAGATTGATCAGTACCGGCTACCTGACGCGGCGGGTCACATCTCTTTTCTGCGCCGCCTGACCGGGCAGACACCCGATGATCTTCAAGTGATTAGGGAAGAAGTCCTGGGAACCACCGAGGGCCACTTCCGTGCTTTTGCTGAATTGCTGGACGGTGTTCGGGACACGGGCCTTGTCAAGGTGCTCGGCTCGCGGGAGGCCATTGAGGAGGCTTCCCTTGATCGCCCGGAGTGGCTTCACATCCAAAACATTCTCTGATTATTCCCGGGACATTCCTCGGCGGGGCAGGATATTAAGCACAAAGGCCGGTTCATGAAAACCGCTTTTCGGTGATAC
>CAYPSZ010000004.1:0-21644 GCA_964413125.1 uncultured Desulfobacterales bacterium | reverse complement strand
CAGCGCGGCAAAAAGGAGCAGCCCTCGCTGATCTCCCGGAGATGGGGGGGCGTGCCGGATATGGATGAAAGAGGATCCACAGGGCCCTCCATCCTGGGCAAAGCCCTTAGAAGCTGAACAACATAGGGATGAGCGGGCGCAAAGAATACGTCCCGGACAGTCCCCATTTCAACTATTCGGCCCGCATACATGACCGCCACCCGGTCGCAGATTTCGGCGATCAGGGCCAGATCGTGATTGATGAAGATCATGGAAAGGTTCAAGGTCTCCCTGAGATCCTTGAGCAGGTTGATTATCTGTGTCTGGATCATTACATCCAGGGCTGTTGTGCATTCATCCGCGATGAGCAGTTTAGGATTCAGGCAGACGGCCATGGCAATCATGACTCTCTGACGCATGCCGCCTGAGAACTCGTGGGGATAGCCTGAGGCCCTTTCAGCCCGAATACCAATAAGCTCAAAAAGTTCTCCAACCTTTTGCCATGCCTCATTCTTGGTGTATCCACCCCGCAGAACAAATACTTCGGCAATCTGCGACCCAACAGACCTGACCGGATTCAAGGAATTAAGGGCACCCTGGAAAACTATGGAAAGCTCTTTCCACCAAATCTTCCTGAGGCCCGAAGAATTCATGCGGGCAAGGTCCTCCCCCTGGAACAGGATCTCTCCTTCCGCTATTCGACCGTTTTCCTGGAGCAGGTTCATAACGGCCATGGCGGCTGTGGATTTGCCGCACCCGGATTCTCCGGCAAGGCCCAGGGTCTCTCCGGGCTCAACGTCGAAGGAGATATCCCGCAAGGCCCGCACCCTCTCATCGCCCAGTTGAAACTCAACCGAGAGGTTCCTTACAGCCAGCAGAGGTTCGATTTTCTTCATCGGCGCCTCCGCAGCTTTGGGTTGAGAATCTCGTCGAGTGCATACCCGCACATCGTGAAGGCTAGAACCGCAACTACGATCATGGCCCCCGGAGGAATCACATACCAGTATGCGCCATAGGTCATGGCCACACCCACAAAGGCATAATGGAGGATCATGCCCCAACTGATGTGGGTAGGGTCTCCCAGGCCGAGGAAACTGACCGTGGACTCCAAATAGATGGAGGTAGCGACAACCAGCACGGTATTGGCAAAGATCATGGGCATGACATTCGGGAGAATGTGCCGGCCTATTATGTGGAGATGCCCCGCGCCGATGGACCTTGCCCTCTCCACAAAGAGCCTTTCTTTGAGGCTCATTGTCTGAACACGAATGATCCTTGCAGTACCCGCCCAGATGAGGATGCCTATCACGAAGATGGTATTGAAGATACTGGGGCCGACCACCGCCACTGTAATGAGCACCAGGGGCAGTCTGGGAATCACCACAAAGAGGTCTGTTATGCGCATCAGTACGTCATCGACCCATCCTCCGAAGTAACCGGAGGTCAAACCGATGATGGAGCCGATCAGGATCGATAGAAATGCGCAGGAAAATCCGATGAGGAGGGAAATCCGGGTCCCGTACAGAACAAGGGAGAAGAGGTCACGGCCCACCTCGTCGGTTCCGAGCCAGTGATTCCGGTCCGGAGGCAGGAGGATATCCTCCACGGTCCTTGTCTCACGCGGATCGTGGGGGGCCAAGACAGGCGCCAGCAAAGCGCTCATGACAAGAAAAGCCAGGATGATCAGGCCTGTCAAACCCTTCTTGTTGATATTACGGATTGAAAAAATCAATCTGTTCACTGACCGCCCGCCTAAGTCCTGACTCGAGGATCCACCTTGTGATAAAGAAGATCCGCGAGAAGATTGGCAAACAGGGCGCAGGCAGAGATGATGAGAAAAGCTCCCTGAAGCACCGGGTAATCTCGTCGAAGCAAGGCCTCGAATACAAGGCGGCCTACACCCGGCCATGTGAATACGGTTTCGGTCTGGATGGCGCCGCCTATGAGAAGCCCCAGGTTCAAAGCGGCCAGGGTCATCACCGGCAGGATTGCATTGGGCAGGGCATGAGAGAAAAGACATCTCATGCCCGAGAGCCCCTTGGCTTTTGCCGTAAGCATAAAATCTTCCGTCAGTACATCAATTAGGGAGTTCCGCATTACGATGGCATACTGTCCGAGCATAACCAGGGAAAGGGTTACCAGCGGCATGAAAAGGTGCCGGCCCAGGTCGGCAATCCGGTCCCATATTGAGACAAAGGATACCCCTGAAGTGGACATGCCGGCCAGGGGGAAAAGGCCTCCGGCAAACATCATGAAAAGGAGCCCCAACCAGAATGCAGGGGTGGCCCACAGCAATTGCGAAAGGGTGAGGCTGACAAAATCCGCTGTTCTGCCTTGATAAACAGCAGCGACGATGCCAAGCAGGCACCCCAGCAGAATCGAAAGCAGAGTAGCGGGCAAGAGGAGGATTACCGTATTGATCAAACGCTCGGCAAGAAGCTCGGATACAGGGGTGTTGTAAACGAAACTGGTGCCCAGTTCCCCCTTCAGTGTGTTCATGAGGTATAGGCCGTACTGTTGAAGGAGGGAGCCCTCCAGCCCGAATTCAGCCCTCAGGCGTTCAAGAGTCTCAATGGGAATCCGGGGGTCTGAAAAGAGCAGCCTGAGGGGGTCCCCCGGGAGCATTCGAAAAAGAAAAAAATTGACGGTCAATATCAGCCACAGAGTCAGGATGGACTGTGCAATCCGCTTCTGATAAAAACCGCTTAATACCATATCGTTGCTGTTTCCCCCCTATTACAGCCGTACCGTAACAGCAGTCACCCCCGCCCTTGCCCGACCCATGAAGCCGGACAGGAGCGGCGGTTGGAAAAGTCCAGGCATGTTACCCACAGTCCGGATTGGAAACTACACAGTGCCCAAAAAGCCTTTCCGAAATGGGCCCGCTGGTCTATTTGAAACGCACCCCGGTGAAATTATCCACGTTCAGGTGGGAGATAATTCCTCCGGCCACTTGCTCATTGAATCCCTCCAGCCGGTCTGAACGGTACGCACCCAGGGACGTCATGTAGTACAGAACGATGGATGGGCAATCCCTGTAGTGGATCTCCTGAAGCTTGTAGATCAGCTCTTGTCTTTTTTCCTTGACCACGGCCCGGGCCTGTTTTTCGTAAAGGGCGTCGTATTCAAGGTTCTCGTACCCCGCGCCGTTCCACTTCCTGAGTTGAGAGGAGAGGTAGATTAGAAGGTTGAAATTGGGATCCGGTTGCCCTGAGAATCCCCAAAGGTACATATCATGCTTATAATCCGGAAAGAGTTCCGCAAGTATGGTTCCACCATCCGCAGATTGCAGGGAAAGACCTACTCCGATCTGTTTCCACCATTCTTTGATCATTTCCGCAGCCCGCATCTCTTCAGGCCATCGAGATATGACAAGGAGCTTCAGGTTTAGGGGCTTTCCGTCTTTGTCCCGAATCCCGTCACCGTTGGTGTCCTTCCACCCGGCTTCGTCCAGTAGATCAGCCGCCGCCTGCAGGTCAAAGCCATACGGCTCGATATCGTTGTTGAAGAAATAGGGGGTGGCGGGCAATACCAGCGAAACCCCCGGGCGGGCGTTACCCAGATGAATAATGCCGACCAGGTGCTCTTTGTCGACCGCCATGGTCAGGGCCCGCCTCACGCGGGCGTCACGAAGGGCCGGGTGCCCCTTTCCGAAAGTGGATGAATTGATGCAGATGTGCCGATAATAGAGGTCCGGCGCCTCGGTCACGGTAACAGACTTGTCTCTTTTCAAGATTCGCGCCGCTAAAGGTGTCAGCTCTGAACCGATGACATCGATGTCCCCTTTGGTCAGAGACATAATCATTGGGTCGGATGATGCAAAATACGTGAAGACTATCCTGTTCAATTCGGGTTTTTTACGCCAGTAATTCTTATTAGCCTTGAAAGTCATGTGATCGTTTTTCTTCCATGACTCGAAAACAAAGGGGCCTGAGCCCAGAGGGGCCTTGTCATCATAAGTGACGGCCTCCTCACCTGGAATCTTTTCCCACTTATGTTTGGGAACAATAAATACATTACATAGGTCATAGATTGTTGAGGCGATCGGCTCCTTATACTTGAGGATCAGAGTTTCCGGATCCGGAGTTTCAATGCTGTCGATGTGTTTGAGATAATTGATGAAATTTGGGATTTCATTATCCAGAATGTACTGGTAGGTAAATGCGATATCCTCACTGGTGAGCGGCTTGCCGTCGTGCCACGTAGCCTCTCCGGTAATCCGGAACGTCCAAACCAGTTCGTCGTCGCTGACCTGCCAAGACGTGGCCAGCATGGGAGAGGGATTGAGTCCTTCGTCATATGCCAGCAAAGTCTCGTACAACATACTCCGAAGAATCATTGTGGCCTGGACCGTATCATAACCCATGGTATTCAGAGTGCGGGGCTCCTGGCTCCAACCAACGCGGAGAACACCGTCCTCTTTTGCAGCGCCGGCGTTTACGGGCATGAAAAGGAAAAGGACAATCAAAAGGCAGGGTGACAGGCACTGAAGCTTTCTCATCATCGCATCCTCCATTCTTTAAGTGCTCAAAAACAATGAAACCACGGATGTCATTGTGTTCTGCAAAGGTTGCCGGCGCCGGCAATCGCATAGCAAGCTCTTGAGGGTAGACAACCACTCCTTCTTCAGAGAAAAAGTCCATTCCGGCACTCTTCAACAGCGATATGCGCTCTCCCACCATAAGTGAGACCACAACCGCAATGCAGGCCGACTCCTTGCATATCCATTACTGCAGGCCCTATTGCATTGCGGATCTGCCGACTTCACTTGCCGGTACGCTTATGGGTACTCCTTCATAGGGCGTCCTCTTTTTCGACTTTACTGCACGAGGATCCTTCAGGGTCTTCAAGATCTCTATGCTTTCCTTAAGACCCTTGTAATACCTTGCCATTTCAATGGCCATACCGGTCATTTGGGCCATTGCCTGTACAAAATTGACGTCTTCCAGCGTAAACTCCCACGGGATATCTGTATAAAGGCGCATGGCTCCGATAACGTTTCCGCGTGCTATTATGGGCACCGACAGGATGGAGGCGATCCCTTCCTTTTTGGCGGCCTCAGGATACTGGATCCTGGGGTCGTCCCCCACATCATGAATCGCCACAGGCCCTTCCTTGAGGGAATCCGCTATGGACTTGAGGGCACTGACCGTGCCCTTGTTAATGTACTCCTCACTTAATCCATACGAGGCTGCAACCTCCAGTTCACTTGTCTTACGGTTTACCAGGAAAATGCAGCAACCCTTCACCTCCAGGGCGTTGGTTATGCTTTCCACGGTCATTAAGACGACTTCCTCCGGATCCTTGGAATGGGATATGGCACGGGTTACCTTTAGCAATGTCTCGTAATTCACCAGTTGCTTTTTCATGTCCCCCTCCTTTCGCATTAAAATCTTTTTTTATACTCACATTGAGTCTTCCTGTGTCCTTTAAATAAAAAGGTTGGAAGCTTTCCCAACGTTTATATTGACATGGAGAGGAGAACAGTCGGCCGGCAACAGGACGAGGGCGGAAGATGAAACTGCGCAGATGGAGCTCCGAATCGAGGTGTCTATTGAGGATCAGTGCTGTTGGAAAACGTGCATACTAGGGCCCCCGGCGGAATAATTCCCGTCAGGAGCGTTCTATGAATGTTTTTGCGGGCTTAGCCATGGCATCCCTTTCTCATTAAACGGTTCAGTCAATTTTTCACGAAACGGATGCGTTTCTAAAAGGATGGCTTAACTCCCATAACAAGTCAAGGGCAAACGCGGAAGTTACCTTTTTTTATCAACAATCTTCTGTTGGGTTACGGGCCTTGGCCCGCCTCAGGAGGATGCCCCTTGAAGGTTGCCATGTTCGGAAGCATTGCCCCGTAGGCAAACTCCAAGGAGGCAAAACGAACTGTTTTCGCTGGTCAGCACCCGCAGCAAGCCCTTTTCCGGATTGTCATTATTCATCCTTATTTTCCGCCGGCGGCCGATTCTTAATGGCGGATTTCAGGGTTTTTAAGAATTCTTGGTCCGCGTTTTTCCAGGCTGCCCCGAAACGTGTCTGAAAATAGGAACTGGGCAGGCGTTTCTGCCAGGCGACCCAAGGACTTTCACCCTTGGCCTTTGCCGCGAAGATATCCTTGAGAAAATCCTCGATGTGGCCCATCTCTTCTTTGGGCACATAGGATACCGCCCCTTCTTTGACGGATTTAATCATATTATCGGGAGTGAAGGCATGGGCAGTCAACATGAGGGCGGGGATATTCCTCAGGTTCGCTATCTTGAGAAGATCATAGCCCCTTACGCCCATGATATCCAGGATGGCGACATCAAAATTTCCGGATTCCAGCATCTCTTTGGCTTCCACAAAGGTGGAGGCCCTGACTACCTTGCACATGGAGAGGCTTTCTTCCAGTGTCTCCAGGATATCGGTTTCATCATCAACAATCAGGATTTTCTTGCCGGTCAGCAAATCGCTCTCCGCCATTTTCAAGCCTCCTTAATCTACTCTTAGTTTAATGGGTGTGGTGGCTTTTTCAAACAGTAGTTCGAAACCCGTTTTTTTGCCCAGACGTGTTTCGTCTTTCTTCTTACCCCACACGCTTTCAGGGCGGGCCTGGACAAGGTAGATGGATTCAGGAAAGGGCAAGCTGCCTGAGACGGCGAACTCGATATCCTGAGGGCACCCGAAATGGGCTTCCACCTTCTTTGCGATCCTGGCCAGTTCAATAATCTCATGCTCTTCAAGACACGGCTGTTTCCGGCGCTCGGGGGGCAACTCCCTGTATTCCATCTGACGGGTGGCAGGGTTATACACGAACTCATTGCCTTTTTCGGAGATGACCCTCTCCTCGATTTCCAGGGTAACCTTGTCTACGAGGTAGCGGTCCGGGTTGACACTGCCGGACACAACCGCCTCACCGAAACCGAATCCGCCTTCCAATGATATCTTGGAGCGGTCGCCGTTTATGGGGTTGACCGTGAACATGACCCCGGCGGCCTTGGCGTCGACCATTGTGAGAACAGCCACACCTATGGGGTCGTAGTGCATGGGCAGGCCCAACCTGGCACGGGCTATTATGGAGCGGGTGTTGAAGGTGCTGCCCCACACCTTGATCACGTAGTCAACCACATCATCGGCCCCGCTTACGTTCAGAAAGGTCTCGTATTGGCCCGGGTGACTGACGGGGCCGGCTGAACGAGTGGCCACAAAGAGATTATCCTGACCCGTTTCCTTGCAAAGGCCGTCATAGTATTCCCTTATGGTATTCTCCATATCCTGCGGCATCTTGATGGTTTCCACCGTGCTCCGCACTTCCTCTGATATACGGTCGAACTTTTCCGTATCAGAGACACTCTCTGGATCGGCTTTTAAATCATCAAGAATCTTCAGCACCCGCTCGGTGGCCTCGGTTTCTTTCATGAAGCGATCATAGGCCACCACACTAAGCGCGAACCCGGGTGGAACACGGAACCCGGCGCCGGTCATTTCTCCCAGGTTAGCACACTTTTTACCGACGATATCGTTATGGCTTTGGCGCAATTCGCTCAACCAGTAAATCCATTTATCCGGCATGGTGAACGTCCTCCTTTTGCTGGCAACCTTACGGCTGACGAGACCGGGGGGCATGGAGGCCCCCCGATCCGCTGAAAATGACATAATTAGAGTATCACACCCGCTTTACGATCGTTACCTTCCCGGTGCTTCCGTCCACACGAATAATATCACCGGTCTTGATTACGGAGGTGGCGACCCCGGTGCCCGTCACCGAGGGAAGGCCGTACTCCCTGCAAACAATAGCCGCATGAGACGTCAGCCCGCCGATATCCGTGACAGCGGCCTGGATCTTGGTAAAGACCGGGGCCCATGAAGGGTTGGTGGTGGGGGCCACCATGATCTCACCGGACTCCAACTTGGCCACATCGGCCAGGAGCTTCAGCACGCGCGCCGGACCCTCCGCCACTCCGGCCGAGGCGGGGAAGCCCGTAATCTCGTTCAGATCGACGCCTTCCTCGAGATCCGAGCCCTTGAGCCATTCCTTAACAAGATCCGTTGTGACACCCCACAGCATCAGCGTGAAGGGTTCGGCTATTTCTTCGGGAGGGACACCGATGGCGGGAGGAGCGTTCCAGTCCCCGGCCGCCTGGAGGATCTTGCGGCGCTTCTCAGCCTTGGCTTTCCAGAACGGCCCCCGGGTCGGGGCCCCCACACCCAGGGCCCAGGCAGTGGCAAGATCCTCCAGCAGCATGGGGACCTCGAAGCGGTTGAAGAGGTAGATATCCTTGGGCCTTTCCAGGACGCCGTGGTTGGTAAGGATCCGGCCGAACTGGTTGATCTTTTCGAACCAGATCGTATGCAGCCAGTGCTCCACCCAGAAGAGGTGGTCCTCGGCATAACGGTAGATGCTTCGAACCACATTATAGGCATCATCAAAGGTCTTGCGGTCCTCATCCGAAGAAATGAGTTCCATGTATTCGGCGACGATGCGGTCCCGTTCCTCTGAGATGTGATCGAGTTTGCGCTCGATAACCTCACCACGCTCCACCCTCTCAACATAGCTCTGCATGTAACTGAAAGGCAGGTCCATGGTGTTTATCCAGCTTCCCTCGTAATGGAACCAGCCGCTGCCGCAGGACACGTAGAACCAGGGATTCTTGACCTTCTCGAGTTCCTCCAGCCATGCTTGGCCCTCGGAGGAGCCTTGCAAGGCCTGCATTTTCTCCTCGGCGTTGGCGGAGCCCTTGAGGATATCGGCCACCGCGGGGCTGGCAGCCGCAAGCCGGCTGAGGCGGCAAAGCTCTTCCTCGGGGCGGAACATGGAGACATCGGCCCCGGCCACCATCTTTCCAATGGTCCCTTCTTTGATGCCCGGGAAAAGCTTGCGGGCCGTGTCCGTGAACATCAGGTAGGCCAGGTAGGCCAGGTTCAGGTACTGGAAGTGATACTGCCAGGCCCTGAAAATGAGATTGATTATGTTGTTGAAATTCTCCATGAGAACGTTGGCGTCCGTGAAGCCCTTGGGCGAGGGGATGACTTCCTCTTCAGGCACGAACTCATAAAGTTCACTGGGAATATGGATGGACTCCATGTCTTTCCCCAGCTTATGAAACTTCTCCAGCCATTCTTCCCACTGGCGCTCATAATTCTGAAAGGTGTAAGGCACCCGCTGTCCGAAAAGCTCGGCTTTCTTCTCAATGACATCGCCCGGGGGAGACTCCACTGCGCTGATGTACATGTAGCAACCCAGGACCCGCTGGGCCACCCCCTGCGCCGGCGGGATACAGAAAACCCTGGTTGTGTACTGTGACAGAGCAATCTGCCAGGCCTCCTGGAAAATGTCATCCAATGGGTAAAGCGGGTCGGCCGCATGGATCTTGTCCTGATACCAGAAATGACGCTTCTCCCATTCGGACCTGTCCGGGCTGAAAAGGCGTTGGGGTGAATACATCTCCTCCCACCCCTCCATTTCGGGTGGCATGACCACATCTTCTGCAAACGGAAACTGCTTGGTTTCTGCCATTTTGATCCCCCTTTTTGTGTTTACCGGTGCCTTAATTCCCCTTGATCCGCAGTTCGGTGGAGTTTTTTCCCACTGAAAAGCGAACCAGCCCTAACTCTTCATCCGGAAGAACCCTGATTTCCTTACCGGATAAGAATTATAACAGAGTCGAAAAAGCCCCTTCCTTTGAGATGTGCCTCAGCGTTATCAATGGGTTAGGGCCTAACAATTTGTCTCCTTTTCCGACTGAACTGTCAAATGCATTATTCTTATGGTATCCATAACTCCAGCTTATGGATTCAGGCTACCCAAAAGCCGTGAAGGGTTCTCCTTAAATGAACAGGGACCCACGTCAGCCCGAAGCCTTTCTTCCCAGGGAGGCGCCGCTACTTCGCTCTGGAAGCATAGGCACCAGAGCGATTGTAAGCAATGGGATCAAAGCCACAAAGCTCAGGACGGGCCGGACCCCGAAAAGATCCCCCAGCCTTCCGGTGACCGGCGCAAGCATTCCGCCGGTCCCGAACGCCAACCCCATCATGAGACTCGATACCATGGACTTTCCCTTGGGCGCCATCTCCTGGGCCATGAGCACACCCAGAGGCAGGGTGGCGAGGACCATGAAGCCCGCAAGGAAGGCGCCCGCATGGACCAGGTCTCCGGTCACGCTGAGCATGAGGAGAAAGGCCGGAGTGGACAGGCAGTGGGTGACGTAGAAAATCCTCCTGAAACCGATCCGGTCCGAAAGGTGGCCGGCAAGGATCCCGCTTAGGGCGCCCCCCACTGTAAAAAGCGACACCATGACCCCCACCGAGATCAGGGAGTACCCCTCGCGTGCGAAAAGCACGGGCATGAATGTGATGAAAGACTGTCCCGTGTAAGAACGCAGGACCATAATGAACCATAACACCAGGATGGGTCGCCACACGCCCCCGAACGCATCCCGCATGGAACCCAGAAAACCCAGATCTTTCAAACCCTCTCCACGCGGAGCCGGCAGGACGCCCAGCAGGTATATAAGAGCCGCCAACCCCAGGCCCGTGGTCCAGGGCATGGCTTCCAGACCGTACACCCCCACATACCAGGCGATGAAAATGGGTCCAACACCAAAAGAGAGGGTCCCTCCCGTGTTGAATAGCGACATGGAGAGTCCCGGCTTACACCCGGCGTAGTCAGGGACCATGCCCGCACAGGTGGGATGAAACATGGAGGACCCTATGGAGGCCAATGCCACAAACACAAGAAAAAGCCTAAACGATGAAGCCACGCCCGTGATGGGCACGAACAGGATCACCAGAAAGAGCCCCCCCAGGGCAAAGAGCCTGGTCTGGTGACGGTCCGCAAAATATCCTACAAGGGGCTGGACAATGAATGCAAGGAGGCGGCTTATCCCGGTGACCAGTCCCACCTGGGCCAGGGTCAACCCGAATTTATCCACGAATAGAGGCAGGAGCGGGGTGATGAAAGAGCTGAAGAAGTCCCCTGTGAAGTGCACCAGTGTGATGGCGAAAATAACCCGAACGTTCGTATTCGATGCGAGCATTGCGGGATGAATATTAGGCCGGGGATGTTCGATGGGGAGACCTCCTCTTTGTCGCAATTCAAGTTCTTGGGTGCTGAGTCGGCTGCGATTATAGTTCGTCGCAAATGAATTGATACCTTTTTTCTCGCTCTTGCTCTTAATCTTGCTCTTGCCCTTAATCTTCAATAATTGGAGCAAGAGCAAGATTAAGATTAAGATTAAGAGCACGAGACCCTTTTCAAGGTCTAGCCGGCTTTTCAGGAACCGTCCCCCCATCAGGGCTGGAAAGCATGGCGGCCATCATGGCGCCGATGCCCCGGTTGGGCGTGTGGGCGGTTGTGAGTCCTGTCAAGATGTCGAGGAACGCCTTGGCGGCCGGAGACAGGCGCTGGTCTTCCAGGTAGGCGATACTCACATCCAGATTCAATTCCGCCCCCTTGAGGGCCACCGATCCCATCCTACCTGCAGCCAGCTCCGCGGCCACAGACTCCCTGATCAGGAAGGAAACCGCCTCCCCCCGGTGCACCAGATCCTTTATGAACTCGGTGTTGCTCGTTTCCATGAGGATGTTGGGCTCATACCCTCTTTGGGAGAACAGTTCGTTGATGACCCTGCGGGTCCCTGAACCCGTGTCCTTCATGATAATGGGCTCAAGGGCCAGTTCCTCGATCCCGACCCACTTACGCTGCATCCAGGGATGCCCCGGCGGTATGATGAGCACCAGCTCTTCCTGGCTGAAAGGAGTGAAGTTCACACCCGGCTGATCATCAGGCCTGGCGATAACGGCGATCTCGTTTCGAAATTCGAGGAGGCTGTTAACCATGTCCCGGGAACTGCCCTCGTCCAGAATTATGCGGATGTCGGGGTACTGCTTGTGATAGCTCGTAACCAGGGCGGGCATGAGATATCGCGCATATGCCTTGGTGGTGCCGAGCCGCAGAACACCGCGTTTGAGCTCACGCAGTTCCTCGATGGCCACCTCCAACTCCTGCTCGATCTCGAAGATCTTCCTGGCATACTCATAGAGGGTCTTGCTCTCGTCCGTCAGGAAGACCCGCCTGCCCTTCTTCTTGAAGAGCACCAGGTTGCAGGCATCCTCAAAAAGCCTGGTCTGAGCCGACACCCCGGGCTGGGTTATATGGAGATCCTCCGAGGCCTTGGTGAAATTCTGATGCCTGGCCGCATGGTAGAACACCCTGAGCTGGTTGAGGTTGATCATTCCGATCCTCCTTTCAAAAAACGAACACGGGGGTCCCCCCTTGTCCTTACCAAAGAAATTTTTATGATGGGCTCATAACACATAAGTCCAGGTTATGCATACCATAAATATTTCCAATTTGACATTTCCATATTAATTCGCCACCCTCAATTTCAGGAATCAGCTCCGCCGGGTCTATGCCCCGGAGTTTCACCCGTTTGTGAGATTCCCGGGCCTAAAGGACCCTTTTGCCGGCCGTCCAGACCGCCCGGCGGCCCGACAACAGCGCCCCTCCTTCGAAGCGAAGAGGCCACGGAGGGGGTTCCCGTGCATTCTTCTGTAGTTACATTATTAAGGAGGCTAAAAAGACATGAAAAGCATGCGTGACTTTATTGAAGTGGCAGAAAAAGAAGGTGAACTCAAAAGAATCACCGCGGAGGTGGACTGGAACCTCGAGCTTTCCCACATCGCAAAGCTTAACGAGGAGGCCCATGGTCCGGCCCTGCTCTTTGAAAATGTCAAGGACTATGACACTCCGGTCATCACCAGCACCTGCACCACCGCCCAAAAACTGGCCATAATCCTGGGCATGCCCAAGGAAACGCCGCTTCCAGAGATTCTTAGGGGATGGGTGGACATGGGAAACAAGCCACTTCCTCCGGTATGGGTGGACAAGAAGGACGCCCCCTGCAAGCAGAACATAAGCATGGGGGATGATGTGGACCTGTACAAGTTTCCCGTGCCCCATTTCTTTCCAATGGACGGGGGACGTTACATCGGCACGGCACACTTCATACTCACCAAAGACCCCGACACAGGGTGGGTGAACCTGGGAACATATCGATCGCAGCTTCTGGGCAAGGACAAAATCGGCACCCAGTTCATCAAGGGAAAACACGCCGACCAGATGCTGAAGAAATACCAGGCCATGGGCAAGCCCATGCCCTGCGCGTCAATCATCGGCTGCGACCCCCTTCTCTTCATCCTGGGCGCCGCCAGGGTCTCGGCCGGTATTTCCGAGTACGACGTATACGGATCCATCCGCGGGGAGGCCTGCCAGGTGGTTCAGGGCGAGACCGTGGATCTTCCCATCCCTGCGCACGCCGAGATCGTTCTGGAAGGCGAATGCGACGCTGAGAAATTCATGGACGAGGGGCCGTTCGGGGAATACACAGGATACTATTCGGGTGTGGGCACCGACCCCAGGAATTACATGGACATAAAGTGCGTAACCCACCGTGACAACCCCATCATGTACTCCACCACAGTGGGAAGGGCGGTCACCGACACCCACATGGTCATGGCCCTTTCCTACGGGGCCACTCTGTGGCAACAACTCGTGGACGAGATGCACATACCCGGAATCAAGTCGGTCTATTGCCCGCCCGAGGGCTCGGGACGCTTTCTCGCCATCATTTCCATGAAGACCATGTATCCGGGCCACGCCGACCAGGTACTGACCGCGGCTGTCTCCACTGAAATGGGCGCTTACGGTCTCAAGACGGTGATAGTGGTGGACGAAGACATTGATTCCTGGGATATTCCAAGGGTTATGTACGCACTGAGCTTCAGGTTCCAGCCCAACCGCTCCCAGGTTATCAAGAGGGGCCGTTCAACGCCTCTGGACCCGTCCCTGCCCATCGAGGCCAGGGAGATTACGGGCCGGCTCCTTCTTGACGCCACCATACCGTATGAATGGAAGAATAAACCCATCCAGATCGAGCTGGACCCTGAAATGAGGAAGAGAGTGGAGTCCCGATGGAGTGAACTGGGACTTTGATCTTCAGGATAAAGGGCGCCCGGAATGGGCTTCGGGGCGCCCTTTCAAACGGCAACCGAGCCCCGGATATGACCGCCTCCCGTAGCGCTTGATCAAGACCAAGGACCGGACCGGGACCGCCTTTCAAAAGACAGTTGAATTAATACTACAAAAATGGCATAAAAATAATATATAAATGGAGGCAAAGACGTGAAGCCAATCCGATATAAACAAAATATGGTGGATGAATTCGTACGGGACGGTTACTGGACCAATGAACTTTTCTACGATTTCTATGATCGAAACGCCCGCGAGATGGGCGACCGGGAAGCCCTGGCGGACTCCAAGTACCGGGTGACCTGGAGCGAGGCCAAACGCCTGGTGGACGCCATTGCCGCGTCCTGGGTGGAGATGGGCATTCCCAAATCGGCTCGCATCATCATCCAGTCGCCCAACAGCGTGTTCGGTTTCCTGGCCAGAATCGCAGGCGAGAGGGCCGGTCTCATCACCCTGACGGTATACCCCTATCTCCGCCGGCTGGAACTGGAGTACATGGTGGAGAAGACCGAGGCCCGCGCCGTGGTCATTCCCAATGTGTATCGCAATTTCGATTACCTTGAGATGTACCAGGACTTGCAAAAGCAGTTTCCGCATCTCGAGCACTTTTTCCTTTTTGACGACGAGGTGCCTAGAAATGCCCCCAAGGGCACCCACTCCCTTATCAAGACGGCTTATGAGCGGGCCGATAAACCCGTGGACGAGGCCATGTTCAATGAGCGCAGGCTGGACCCCTTCTGGGACGTAGCTATTCTGACCACCACCAGCGGCACCACGGGGATCCCCAAACTCGTGGAATGGCCCACTGCGCCGCGCGTCTGCACTTCCAAGGGGCGGGTGGACATCTGGGGACTCAACAAGGACGACATCACCATGGCCATAGCGCCCCATGCCGGAGGCGCCGCCGGGACCCTCACCTACTTTGCGGCCCCCCTTGCAGGTGCAAAGACCGTCATGCTGGAGGAGTTCACCCCCGAAGGGGCGCTGGAACTCATCCAGAAAGAGCGGGCCACAGCCATCGGCGTGGTCCCCACCCATCTCATCCGAATGCTCGAAGCCGACCCTTCCAAATACGACCTGAGTTCCCTTCGCTTCATCCGTTCCGCCGGAGGGTATTTGTCTCCTCAGGTGGCGGAGGAGGCCGAGGCCGCTTTTCAGGCGTCCATTACCAGCGATCTGGGCACGCAGGACAAGGGATCGGTCTCCGGATGCAGCGTGGAAGACCCCCCCGAGCTTCGAAGGCGCACGGTGGGCCGGATGCTGCCGGGGAACAAGGTCAGGCTTGTGGACGAGGAAGGCAACGAAGTGCCCGAAGGCGAACCCGGAATCCTGTATTTCCGCGGACCTCACGCCCCGGCCGGTTACTATCGTGACGAGGAGCTCACTGCAACCGTATTCGATGACGACGGCTGGACCACAACCGAAGACATCGTCAAATTCGACCAGGGTTGTCTCTGGATTTTGGGACGTGCCAAGGACATGGTCATCCGGGGCGGTCAGAACATCTACCCCGCGGAGATCGAAGGCCTGCTCAACGAACACCCCAAGGTCTCTTCCGTGGCCATTGTAGGATACCCGGACCGGGAAATGGGCGAACGCTGCTGCGCCTATGTCATTCCAAAACAGGGCGAGGCCTTCACTTTCGATGAAATGAAGGACTTTTTACTGAGCAAGCAATTGGCCAAGTTCAAGATCCCTGAGCGCCTTGAAATCGTTGACGAATTTCCTGCGGTGGGGGACTCGGGCAAGGTTAATAAGGAGACCCTCAAAAAGATGATCGCCGAGAAGGTGGCCTCCGAAAAATGAGGGCGATTCACCACGAAGGTGACGAAACACACGAAGAAATTGAGACGTCCGTGTTGAATTATCCGTAGTCGGTCATTGCAAGTCATTTTGAACAAGGAGTAACACTCCATGCCTAAAAGCATTCTCGTGATATCCACCTTGGACACCAAAGGCCCGGAGACCATGTACCTTCGGGACAAGCTGAAATCCCTGGGTGTCCATACAGTCCTTATGGACCTGTCCATGAGGGGGGACGGCACATCCCCCGCCGACATCACCCCGGCCGAGGTGGCAAGCGCCGGGGGGAGTTCCCTTGAAGAGGTACGTGCATCGCGCGAGCGCTCCAAGATCACGGACATCACCATTGAAGGCGCATCCAAGATCGCCAAGCGCCTTCATACGGAAGGAAAGGCGGACGGAGTAATCGGGCTTGGAGGCTCCACGGGCTCCCTCATGGCCACGGAAGTCATGCGGGCGCTGCCCTTCGGCGTCCCCAAGTTCATGGTGTCCTCCACGGCCGCTTTGCCGGGCCTCTCCACCCGCTATATCGGCACGGGAGACATTGTGTTGTTTCACTCCGTGGTTGAGATCTCGGGCGTAACCGACCTCCTCAGAAACGTCCTTGACCGCGCCGCCGGGGCTGTGGCCGGTATGGTGGAAGACGATATATCCTCTCCCCGTGCATCAAGCGGCCTGGCCGTGGCGCTCACCATGCTCGGCCCGTGCGAACAGTGCGCCGGCGCGGTGCAAAAGGCCTTGGAGGACGAAGGATTCCAGGTGATAGGATTCTCCGCCGCGGGCATCGGGGACCGCGCCATGGAGGCCATGATCCGGGAAGGGCTTTTTCAGGCCGTAGTGGATTTGGCCCCGGGCGGGGTGGGTGAGCATTACTTCGGATTCATGCGGGATGCCGGACCGGACAGGCTGGAAGCCGCGGGTGACATGGGCATTCCCCAGGTCATATCCACATGCAGCGTGAACCATATGACCCCGTCCAAACGCAAATACAAGCCCGATTATGCAGAGCGCCGGAAATACGACCTGGACAAGCACAGGACCTGGATCAGGCACTCACCTGAAGAGCTGAGGGAAGTGGCCTCCGAATTCGCCCGAAAGCTCAACAATGCCAAGGGCCCTGTACGAATGGTCATTCCCCTCAAAGGATGGTCATCTGTTGATGCGCCGGGCAACCCCACCCACGACCCTGAAGAAGACAGGGAATTCGTCAAGGAACTGGAAGCTCTCCTCAACCCCGGGATTTCCATAGAGGAGGTTGAGGCCAACATGGAGGAGCCGGCCTTTGCGGAAGCCGTGGTTCGGGCCGCCCTGGAGGCGCTCAAGGAGGCGGATCAACCCCGATGATGTTTGAATAAGGAACCCATGCCTATGAAAAAGCGGCTTGTGGTAGGGATTGCAGGGGCCAGCGGCGTCATATACGGAGTCAGACTGCTCGAACACCTGAGGGAATCCGATGTGGAAACCCATCTCATTCTCTCTGAGGCCGGGCGGAGAAACATAGAAATCGAGACCACCCACAAGGCCGATGAAGTTGCCGCCATGGCCACAAAGGTCTATGATAATCGCGACGTCGGCGCGGCAATGGCGAGCGGATCATTTCTCACCGAGGGCATGGTGGTTGTCCCGTGCACCATTAAGTCTTTATCAGGGATCGCCAACTCCTTCACAACGAATTTGCTGATCCGTGCCGCGGACGTGACCCTGAAGGAAAAGCGGAAACTGGTTCTGGTGGTCAGGGAAACCCCCCTGCACAAAGGCCATTTGAGGCTGATGACCATGGCCGCGGACCTGGGAGCCCACATACTTCCCCCTGTCCCGTCCTTTTATCACGGCCCTCGAACCATAGAGGACATCCTGGACCAGACCATCGGGAAGGTTTTCGACTATCTGGGAATAGAACACAGCCTTTTCAAACGATGGGGGAACCAAGGCTGATTTGTTCCTCGGACCTCGCACCTTAAGCCTTTAGTCTATAGTCAAGGGAGGATATCAATTATGCTTTTGCCCCGCTTTGAATACCATGATCCCCGGGACCTGGATGAGGCCTGTGGCCTCATGGGGGAACTGGGAAAGGAAGCCCGTCCGCTTGCAGGCGGAACGGACCTGCTCGTCAACATGAAGAAAAGGCTCATTTCGCCTGAACACCTGGTATCGCTCGGTAGAATCGAGGACCTTCACACCATGGGCGCATCAAACGGGGGCTATCGAATAGGCGCCTGTATGACCGCATCCGAACTGGCGAGGGCCTGCGACATTCAAAAACATTTCCCCGCCCTTCATGAAGGGGCCTCGCGACTGGGCTCCCCCTTGATTCGAAACCTGGCCACTGTTTCCGGAAACCTGATTTCCGCCCGTCCCGCGGCCGACTTACCGCCTCCCCTTATGGTATACGGCGCCCGGGTCATGCTTCGCAGCTTAGCAGGCCCCCGGTCCATCCCCCTGGATGAGTTCTTCAAAGGACCCGGCGAAACCACTGCCGAACCCTCGGAAATCCTGGAATCCGTGCAACTGGATACTCCGCCGGCCCGATCAGGCGCAGCATACCTGAAGCTGGGAGTCAGGCAGACCCTGGAGATCTCCATTGTAAACGCAGCCGCCTTTCTCGCTCTGGATGGTGACAGGATCCAATCCGCCCGGGTGGTCCTGGGAGCGGTGGCCCCCACGCCGATGCGCGCGCCTTCCGCGGAAAAGGCCCTGACCGGGCAAAAGCCCTCAGCGGAAGTGTTTGCCCGGGCGGCGCAGGAAGCGGCCCGGGACGCCAGGCCCATTGACGACTTCCGCGCATCCGCGGATTACCGGCGCCACATGGTGATCGTCCTCACGCGCAGGGCGCTCGAGACCGCCCTTGAGCGGGCCGGGGCCTAAGATGAAAGAGTCACGCTTTTTTGTTTCATGAAAAGCAACTGTTATCCTTGGGAGAATAAAATGAAGCGACTAATAGGTTTGACCATAAATGATCAGGAGGTGGAGGTGGCGGTACCCGCCAACCGGACCCTGGCGGACATGCTTCGTCAGGACCTAGGCCTCACAGGCACCAAGAAAGGTTGCGAGGTGGGGGACTGCGGGTCCTGCACGGTCCTTCTGGACGGCCGTCCGGTGAACTCATGCCTGGTCCTGGCGGTGCAGGCGGACGGTAAGACAGTTACCACCATAGAGGGTGTGGAGACCGACCACGGACTCCACCCCGTACAGTCGGCCTTTGTGGAGCACGGGGCCGTGCAGTGCGGATTCTGCACATCGGGCATGATCCTTTGCGGCATGAGTCTTCTCGAGGAAAACCCTTCCCCTGATGAGATGACGGTCCGCACCGCCATATCGGGCAATCTCTGCCGTTGCACGGGATACCAGAAGATCGTGGAGGCCATTCGGGCCGCAGGGGAAACCATGGGTGAATGATACGCATTTGAACCAATGGATGGTATCTCCCAACGCCTTTAGACCACCATACCGGCAACCACGTCGACGGCCGAGAGGCCCGGCGACCAATTAAGGAGGAGCAAATGGCTTCCTACAGCGTTATAAATCGAAGAGCGCCCAGGCTGGACGCCCCGGATAAGGCCACCGGCCGCGCCAAATACATTGACGACCTTTCCCTGCCGGGCATGTTGTACGGGGCCATGCTTCAGAGCCCCATCGCCCACGGCAGGATCTTGAACATCGACACATCCGCGGCCGCCGGGCTTCCGGGCGTCAAGTCCGTAGTCACCGCCCAAGACGCAGGGCTGGTCCATTACGGGGTGAGCCCGGCCCGATATGACGAGACCGTCTTCTGCCACGACCGGGTGCGCTACGTGGGCGACGAGGTGGCGGCCGTGGCCGCGGTGGACCCGGAAACCGCCATGGAGGCCGCGTCCCTCATCAAGGTGGATTACGAAGAACTGCCGGCCGTGCTCACGGTGGAGGATGCCCTGGCGGAAGGCGCGCCTCAGTTGCATGACAAATACGCAGGCAACATTTGTGCCGAGGTACACCAGGAATTCGGCGACGTCCAAGCCGCCTTCAAGGAGTGCGATCTGATCAGGACCGATACCTTTGTCAACAAACGACAGGACGGCGCCTTCCTTGAGCCCAACGGTGTAATCGCCCACTACGAGATGAACGGTTATATGACCCTTTACACATCCACCCAGGTGCCCCACTATGTGCAACGGGTAGTTGCAATGGTCCTGGGGCTTCCAGTGGGCAAGGTGCGTGTGATCAAGCCTTATGTGGGAGGCGGTTTCGGGCCCAAGGCCGGTACCAATCCCATGGAACTGGCCTCCTGCCTTTTGTCCATGAAGACAGGCAAGCCGGTCAAGATGAACTACACGCGGGAACAGGTGTTTCTGTTCTCAAGAGCGCGCCATCAGTTCAAACACACCCTCACCACCGGTGTTAAAAAGGACGGTTCCCTCATGGCCCTTGTCAATGAGTGTTATCTTGAAGGCGGGGCCTACACAAGCTTCGGTATAGCCACGGTATATTATGCCGGCTCCCTGCTGGGCGCCCCTTACCGCCTCCCCAATATGAAATATGACGGCTGGCGAGTCTATACCAACAAGCCCGCTTGCGGGGCCCAGCGAGGTCACGGGGGCGTGGCTGCAAGGGCTGCATGGGAGCAGCAGCTCGACATCATTGCTGATGAACTCGGCATCGACCCCGTTGAATTCCGTCTCAAGAACGCCATGGGAGCCGGGGACATCACGTGCAACGACCTCAACGTCAGCAGCTTCGGTATGAAGGAGTGCATCGAGGCGGTTGCCGAGGGATCGGGCTGGAAAGAAAAGCGGGGGAAAATGCCCAAGGGCCGGGGCGTGGGAATGGCGTGCGGCTTTTTCGTATCAGGCGCCGGATACCCCATCTATCGCTCCGATACGGCCCACTCAACCGTAGTCATCAAGTTGAGTGAGGACGGGGGCACGGCTCACCTGCTCACCGGATCCGCTGAGATCGGCCAAGGTTCGGATACGGCCATGGCCATGATCGCCGCAGAGGGCCTGGGAGTTCCTCTGGATCACATTCGCGTCAGTTCCGGGGACACGGAATACAGTGTGGACCTGGGTGCATACTCCAGCCGCCAGACCCTCATGACCGGCCACGCGACCAAGCAGGCGGCTGAAGACGTCAAGCGCCAGGTGCTGGAAGTCCTTGCAGACGCACTGAAGGTGCCTTTCGAGGAACTGGACGTTAAAGAGGGACACATAGTTTTCAGGGGCGACACACCTGATTTCTCCCATATTCGAACCCAATACATAAAAGAGCACCGGGGCTTCCTGGACAATCCGCCGGATGATGAGGCACTGACATTCAAGGAGGCCGCCCGCATAGCTTATCTGGAAAAGGGAACCATTGTGGGAACCGGCAAGTACAAGCCGGGCGAACTGGGGGGCAAGTTCAAAGGCGCCGCAGTGGGCACTTCCCCTGCTTACGGTCCCAGCGCCCAGGTGGTGGAGGTGAGCGTGGACATGGACACGGGCAAGGTCACAGTTGAGAAGATGACGGACGCCCACGACTGCGGTCTTGCCATCAATGTCACCTCGGTTGAAGGGCAGATGCAGGGTTCGCTTTCAATGGGTCTTGGGGAGGCCTTGTTCGAAGAAGTCAAATTCGACGACAAGGGTCGCATACTGAACGCCAACCTGGCCGAGTACAAGATCCCCACGGCCCTTGACATGCCCAACGTGGACACCATAATCATTGAGAGCAACGAGCCCAACGGACCATTCGGCGCCAAGGAAGTGGGAGAAGGGGCCATCATGCCCACGATCCCGGCAATCCTTAACGCCGTTTCCGATGCCGTGGGGGTCCAGATCCGCGAACTGCCGCTTACTCCTGAGCGGGTATATATGGCTATTAGGAAGGCGCGTGAGGAGGAAAA
>CAYPSZ010000003.1:0-7081 GCA_964413125.1 uncultured Desulfobacterales bacterium | reverse complement strand
CCTGGGGAACACCATGGAGTTTGTCATAAACGAGAGGTGTGCGGCCGGCGCCGGTGTTTTCATCGAGACAATGAGCAGAGTCCTTGAAATCCCGCTGGAACAAATGGGTCCTCTGGCACTCACGTCCGAAAACACCATTCCCATGAATGCCCAGTGTGTTGTTTTCGCCCAATCAGAGGTCATAAGCCTTATTCATTCCAACACGGACAAAAAAGATATCAGCCGGGCCGTTCACGATGCCATGGCCGGCCGCATCATTTCCACCATCCGGAGGTTGGGTGTGAATGAGGATGTGGTCATGATCGGGGGCACTGCATACAATCCATGTTTTGTGGATGCCGTGAAAAAAGGGCTTGAGTTGGAAGCCATCCATATCCCCGAATACCCTGAGTACACGGCGGCTGTGGGGGCTGCTGTTCTTGCAAGGGAGAAGGCCTGATCAAATTATCGCCTGATAAAGTGCTTTTCTTAATGCACCTGGCGGTATTTCCCATGTTGCCTGGTGGAGGGCATGCTTATGAATAAAGGGGAGGACGGAGAGTTCCGGCGATGGCCGGAGTCCAACTGGAAAGACCCTCGTATGGACTGGCGGGAATCGCAATACGTAACTGCAGGGGTCGATGTGGGATCCGTGAGTTCCCAAGCAGTGATCATGTCCGACAGTCGGAATATGGCATACGGAAACATGCGAACAGGATCGGACAGCGCCGGTAGTGCCGGTAATGCCCTTATTTTCGCTCTCAAGGCCGTGGGGGATATGCCCGAAAACCGGATCGACTACCTGGTAGGTACCGGCTACGGTCGCATCAACATACCCATGGCGGACCGGACGGTGACTGAGATTGCATGTCACGCCCGAGGGGCGGGCCATATATACGGGCCCGGAGCCAGGACGGTTCTGGACGTAGGGGGCCAGGACATCAAGGCGATCCGGTGCGACGAACGTGGCAAGGTGCTCGACTTCCTAATGAACGACAAGTGCGCCGCCGGGACCGGCCGAGGCATGGAGGTTTTTTCGGATCTGCTGAACGTGCCCATCCAGGAGGTAGGAGATCTTTCCTTTCAGGTTGAGGAGGAACCGGAGGCGGTCTCTGAGACCTGTGTGGTATATGCCGGTTCAGAGGCTGCCGGGTTGCTCCGTGCCGGCCGGAGCAGGGAAGAAGTGCTTGCCTCCTACTGCCGTGCCATGGCGCAGCGTATCTTCGCTCTTTTGGACAGGCTCGGTGTGAAAGCTGAGTTTGCGGTCACCGGCGGCATGGCCAAGAACCGCGGCGTGATTGACAGGTTGAGGTCCATGGTTGGAATTGAATGCATGAAGACCAGGTGGGATCCACAGATAGCAGGGGCTGCCGGTGCGGCCCTTTTCGGCCATACCCTGTGCCTCAAAGGCAAAGGACGCAGAAAGCAGCGGCCTTAACCTATGAGTGAGATAACACTTATCATTGACGGACGAGCGATTCAGGCTCGGCAGGGAGCCACGATCCTCGAGGCGGCCCGGAGCGCTGATATATACATCCCGGTCCTGTGCCACCATCCGGGTCTCCCCCCGGCCAAGGTGAGCCGGGCGGCAGGGGCGGTGTACCAAGGACTTAACAGGATAGAGAACGCTCAGCCGGCGGAGGAAAGTTCCGGATGCGGCCTGTGCGTTGTGGAACTCACAGGTAAAGACGAACTCGTGGAATCCTGCTCAACAGAGGCTTTGAACGGGATGGATGTCCTGACGGACACTCCCCGTGTCCGTGCAAGCAGGCGGGATAACCTGGTTCCCTTTCTTGCGCGTCATCCGCACGCCTGCCTTACCTGTTCCCAGCAGGAAGGCTGCTCCAGGACCCAGTGTTCTTCCAATGTCCCTGAGAGCGAACGGTGCTGCTGGAGGTTCGGGCGTTGTGAACTGCAGGATGTGGCCCGCTACGTGGGCATATCCCATGCAACCCCCCGGTGGAGGCCTTCCAATCTGCCGGTCCTGAACCAAGACCCGCTGTTTGTTCGGGATTATAACCTGTGCATAGGTTGTACACGGTGCGTCCGGGCGTGCCGTGATCTTAGAGGGGTAGAGGCCTTAGGGTTTGTTCGAGACGGGCTGGGTCAAATCCAAGTAGGGACACTGACTCCCACCTTGGAGGATTCGGGTTGCCGATTCTGCACCGCTTGTGTGGAAGTATGCCCCACAGGTGCACTTTCGGACAAGGACATCCGTGCGGTTAACAGAGAGCGGGACCTGGTTCCTTGCAAAGAGGCTTGTCCTGCTCATGTGGATGTTCCCGAATACCTCAGGTTCATCGCCCGGGGGAAACCGGATGAGGCGGATGCAGTCGTCCGGGAGAAGGTGCCTTTTTCGGGAACCCTGGGAAGAATCTGTACACATCCTTGCGAACATGCCTGCAGGCGAGGGCATGTGAACGAACCTGTGGCCATCTGTGAGTTGAAACGTTTTGCTGCAGACCACAAAAAAGATTCGCATAAAGGCCATGATCCCGGTCCGGACACCGGCAAGCGGGTTGCCGTGGTAGGGGCCGGGCCTGCAGGACTCACCGCAACCTTTTATCTTCGGAAGGCAGGACACAGGGTTAGGTTGTACGATGCACGAGACCTGCCCGGAGGCATGCTGCGCTACGGTATCCCTCGGCATCGCCTGCCCCTTGAGGTCCTTGAACGCGAGGCCGGTGTAATTCTGAACATGGGCGTGGATTTCAATCCGGGACGGATCCTGGGAAGAGACCTTTCTTTGGAAGATCTGACAGGCAAAGGTTTCGACGCCGTGTTTCTAGGGATCGGCGCTTGGAGCAGCAGAAAGGCGAGTTTGGAGGGAGACCATCTTCAGGGCGTAATGGGAGGTCTTGATTTTCTGACCCGCGCAGCGGTTGGCAGGCCCTTGCAGCCCGTGGGCAGGGTGCTTGTGGTGGGGGGTGGCAACGCCGCCGTGGATGCCGCCTCAATTGCCGTTCGTTGCGGCGCCCGGAAGGTGACCATGGCCTGTCCTGAGAGCCGTGAGGAGATGCCGGCCCGCACCCGTGAACTGGATCGACTGTCGGCTGACGGAGTCAAGCTCATGCCATCCCGGGTCCCTCGTCGCATACTCGGCAGCCGCGGCATGGTTACCGGTGTCGAACTTGTCCGCTGCACCGCTGTTTTCGATACTCAGGGAGTGTTTTTTCCGGTCTTGGATGATGAGGCCATGGATAGACTGGATGTTGATCAGGTGATCCTGGCCATAGGTCAGACGCCCGATCTGTCGTTTCTTGATCCGGGAGGAGCAATACAAACAGCCCAAGGCGTCATAGTTGTAGATGGGGACACAAACGAGACTGCGATGCACGGTGTGTATGCAGGCGGTGATGTGACAGGCGCCGGTTCTGTTGTTCATGCCGTTGCCTCGGGTCGAAGGGCGGCCATAGCCATTGATCGTGCCTTGGGCGGGCAGGGAGACCCAAATGCTACCCCTTTGCGAACGAGGCCCGATTCATACCTGGGACCAGAGCAGGGATTTGCTGAGCGGCGGAGAGAACCTGTGCCGGAGCTGGATTCTGCTTCACGATGGGGTTGTTTCAAAGAAGTGGCGCTGGGTTACGACCAAGAAAGTGCAAGGCGGGAAGCCTCGCGGTGCCTTCAGTGCGACCTCAGGCTCTTTATGGGGAGCAATCCGTCGCCGCCCAAACTGTTGCTGCCCTTGAACCGGGAATACAGTGGCCGAGTCCCTGAGTCCGAAGGGGTGTACCGGCTCCTTGATGTGGACAACAAAGTACTGGCAATAAAGGGAACCCCGGACCTCAGAAAGGCGTTTATGGAAGAGCTTGAGAACAATCACCAGGCCGCTCTTTTTGATTACGAAGAAGATAAAATGTACTCCAGGAGGGAAACCCAACTGATCCAACAGTACGTGCAGGAACATGGAGAGATGCCCGGTGGGATTGATGATGACCTGTACTAGCTGGTTTCCATCCGGAAATGGTTATTATTGGATGAACGATGAATTTCAGGACCCATTTCGTCTTAGCCCCAGTTCCTCTCTGATGGCCCGGAACTCTGTCTTGATAAGCTGCTTGATCTCTTCCAGGGCATGGGCGATCGCCTCATATTGAGGCGTTGCGGTCTCTTCAGAAGCAGGTGGGGTTGGTTCGGGCTGCACCTCTTGAAAAGGAGCCTCTTCGTCAGGACGGTTGGTAGATGGCTCGGTTTCCTGCTCCATGCTCGATTCCGATCCCTCCGCACGGGCCTCAACAATAGCCTTTTTTAGCTGTTTGAAGCGATTCAACTCCCTGACAAGCCGGTTACGCTTTTCAACTTCAGGCATGCTCTGGTCCAGCATGACTCTTTCGAAGCCGTCATATACTGAGTTAAGCACACTGAAGGCGCCCGGGTGGGCAAGGGTCTTTCGGTTTCGAATGTACTTACCCAGTGAACCGAGAAGCTTAAGGAAAAGGAGCGGGACTCTTTCGTCGGCATAACTCTCCCGGAGCTTGTTCACTTCTTCCAGGAAGCCATCCATGAATTCGTCGGTCATCTTCCCATCAATTGCAATGACCATGTCTTTCATGTTCTTCAGGGGTGAGTCAAAGGCGGGGAGGGCGCGCTCCGAAACCTCCGGCTCTTCTTCATCAGCGCCTTCGAAGATTTCGTCCAAACGCCTTCGCACATCCGCAATGACAGCCTCATCATTCGGTCCATTCACTTGGTCTCCTCCCGTAGGAATCGCCTCTTAAAAACAAAACTCATAAACTGATCGGTCTCTTTTACTCCAATTCGCCCCGCAGGTCTTTTGCGACCACACCCCGGGTTATGTCGCCCTCCTGGATAACCCGTTCCACCTTTCCGTCGCCCCGTTTTCGATAAAAGGCCTTGCCGCCCATCAGCACCGGGAAGTAGCGACCCCCTATATCCTCGAAGAGTTCAACCCGCATGAGTTCGCCGCCCGGCTGGTCCATGGAGACGACCCCCAGAAGCCCCTCGGATTCCACGACCTTGTAAGGGCCTTTTCGGGAGCGGTATCCCACAAGGTTTCCGCCGAAATGTCGGACATACACATTTGCATCAAATGGCTTAAGCGCGCCGTCAACACAGTCGTAGGCCTCTCCATTGCGGATGACGATGCGTTGCCCGCTTTTCAGTATGGGGCGGAAGGCCGTCAGGTTGTCCGGGCTGTGCGTAAACACAAGCTTTTCAATGGGCGCGTGGGCGATTTCCGCATAGTCCGTGTGGACTACACTGTTCTTTCTGGCCACGTCATGCACCACAACAGAGTTTTCATACGCGTTCATTGCGGCTTCATATCGTTCCCGGCTCCAAGTACGTTCAATGAAATCGTTAATATCCCCATAGATGACCCTGCTTTTAAGAAAGCTGTCCTGACTGATTGAGTCGAATCGTTGAGGGCGGTGTTCAGTGTAAAGCGTCTTCCACAGGGACGGCTTGTACACGGTGTCGGCGCTGAACAGAAGGCGGTTATCTCCGGCTGTGAAGCGAAATCCGACGGTTGGAACCCCATGCCACACAGGGGCTTTAACAGCGTCCACCCTGAGGCCCGCATTCTGGTCAATGAACGGATTGCGGTCTTCTTCATAAAAAGCAGTGGAGGAAAAAGGGTAGAAGGACTCCGGCTCCACCCATTCCCCTCTTTCTTTTTCTTTGAACAATAGCCGGGGCCGTGAGCCCTTGGGGTGGAAAAAGATCTTGGCCCTTTCCGGCCCCAGGACGTTGCCTGAGCGGTCCTTCACCTCAAAGCGGAATTCTCCGGCTCCAATGGAAGTAATCTGAATGAAATACCGGCTTCTGGGACCTATGGTGACGCTTTCCACCATCTCATCAAAGGGGATATCCACAACACGCTTGGAGTCGGAGGACAGCGATCGTTCGAGGGCGCCCTTCGAGTTCTTGGAGAACTCATACAGGACGGGCTCGGATGAGATCAGCCTGACCCGATTCCTGGATTCAGAGCAGTAATAATTGAATAGCACGATGTCAGTAAACCACCGCTTGTGATCTTCGTGGGAGTGGGTTGCGAAGATCCCTTGAATTGAGTCCACCCCCCTGGGCCCCAGGCGGGGAAAGATCCTGGCCCCGCATTCCAAAAGGTATCTGCGGTCGTTGACGGTGAGCATATATCCGCTGCTTTCCCCGAACATCGAGAAGGGGCTGGTGTTTCCCACTACGTCAAGGATGAGATCCTGCATTTTGAGACCTTGGGGCATAAAATTCACCTCGACAAGCGCCAATGATCGGACCATATTTAAAACATCCTGAAATGTCAAAACAAATCATAGGCAGTATCTGCCGTTGGGACGGGCGCCCGGCATTCTCGGAGCCGGTAGTGAGGGGTTTTTCGCACCCATTTTCTTTCTTCAAACAACCTTGGAGGAGCAAAAGCATTCACCAAGAAGTTCATTTTGGGGGTTGACAAAGAGCCTGAGGTGTATGAGACTCACATTAATGACGGGACGTGGCGCAGTCTGGAAGCGCACCTGAATGGGGTTCAGGGGGTCGGAGGTTCAAATCCTCTCGTCCCGACCACAATATCCTGCGGTCGGTTTCTCCTTGACACGCAAGCCCTTTTTCGCTATATCTCTTCCCTGAAAAAGCGAAGTCTTATCACCTCACCTCCTCACGAAACCGTGCCTGAAATACGGCAATTGACGAGCCACCCTCATCACTTTTCAGAAGCGAGCGGAAGACGGACGATGGATTTTCGGTAAGCGTTCACAGGTTCCTGGTTTAGTGTTCCAGGTTGAGGGCAAAAGCAACAATAGCGGCCTGATTCGAACCTGGAGCAGGATTTCTTTGGCAATAAGCGCCCACGCTACGGTCTATACCATGGTTGTAAGCGACAAATTCGGACCGGCTGATGGCAAATAGATCTCCAAAGAGGGATGGAAGGAAGCCAGAAACAACCCTAAACTTCTGAACCTTTGAACCCGTGAACGGTTACGATTTTCGATCCTTCCCCAATGCAGGGGGACATCGAGAAAGACATCGACCGGGTGATTGCCGCTGTGAAGTCCTTTCTCGAAGCATGACATCGCAAACTGGAGCCAGAATGCTGGCGAGCATCCTCATCTGCGTAACGCTGTTGACCATGGAGCAATCCCTC
>CAYPSZ010000002.1:0-5571 GCA_964413125.1 uncultured Desulfobacterales bacterium | reverse complement strand
GTGGTAATTGGACTTTACTGTCTTTTTCGTCTTTTTTCTTTATGGGAAGTCGCAACTTGCCCTTCATTATCTGAAGGCATCTTCTCCAAAACGAGTCCAAGTCACTGGTGTCGAAACCTCTTTCCTCCTGTCTGATCAGTTTACCGGCCAGCTGCTTCAAACAAGTCGCCGCGTTACATTGGGGAAACAGATAGACAAGCGGCCTCTGCTTGACAATCGCTTCAGCGACTTTGGGATCATCAAAGATGATGCCCAGAAAAGTGATCTTTAAAGACAGATTAGCCCGAACAGTATCCCTGAACTTGACATATAGCTTTTTTGCCGAAGGTATGCTCTTGCACCTGTTGACAACAATTTTGACGGTACCGTCAAATCGGCTTTTGGACATAACCTTGAGCAGAGAATACGCATCGGTCAGGGAGGTCGGTTCCGGCACAATGATAAGGACTAATTCCCTGGCCGCCAAGCAGAAGGAGATGATATTGGTGGCGATTCCGGCTGAAGTATCAAAAACAATGAAATCATAAATATCCAGGCAAGCCAGCTCTTGAATGAGCGGTTCGACCTGTTCGGGATTGAGATCGGCCATCCTTGCCACGCCGGAACTGCCGGGCACAATATCAATACCCTGATAATCCCTAATCAAGATATCTTGAAGGCCGCAACGATTGTCAATGACGTCTTCGAGTGTGTAGTCGGGGGTGAGCCCGAGAAGTATGTTGATATTAGCCAATCCCAGATCAGCGTCAAAAAGACAGGTCTTATTCCCGGAACGACCCAATTCAAGTGCCATGTTGAGGCTTATATTGGTCTTACCAACCCCGCCTTTACCACTGCTGACGGTAATTATTCTGGTTTGCTTATCCTTCATAATATCAAAAACCTATAAATTAGGGACAGCCCATATATCAACCGTTTCCCTGTCGCGGTTCTTATCTATTTGAAAAACTATGCTCCTGCAATTATATTGCATTTGTATATCATGAAAACTACTGACAATAAATTCTTTAAAAAGGCCTGAATCCACTGACTCGGACTTATTCCGGCCATTGGCGCTTAAGCTGTCATATTTAGACTTCATGAGTTCTATGGTGGCTCTTTCAGTCTCAGGATTGGATATCGTATAGCGGGCTGATATCTCCTCTTCCTGCATGGTCACACCTTCTCCCGAGAGCTGATCTTTCAAGCTGTCGGCGTCTTCCTGAAACTGCTGTCTGGACCGAAAGGACTTGATCATTTCATAAGGAACTACCCTAAGGATCTCCGATAAGCTTGTTTGCCTCAGTTTCATAAGGCCGTCTTCCACCATTGTTTTCATCCCACATTCCAATGCTATCCTTTTTATATCATCCTCTTTGTTTCCTTTATTCATTGAATTTGCTATATCGCTGTCAACAACAAGAATCTCCGAAATAAGCGTACGACCTTTATAACCCGAGTAATCACAAGCTTCGCAGCCTTTACCTTTGTAAAACTGTAGATGGCCGGGGTACTTTCTAAATAAATGACCCCATTCGCTTTCATCCGGGATATAAACTTCCGAACACGATGGGCATATTCTTCTGACCAATCTTTGAGCAAGAACACACATTAGGCTGGAGGCCAACTGTCCATAATCTACTTCAAGATCGAGGAGGCGTGGTATGGCGCTAACGGCGTCGTTAGTATGAATGGTGCTCAAAAGGAGGTGGCCTGTCTGAGCTGCTTCAAATCCTATATGGGCTGTCTCCTTATCCCTAACCTCTCCTATAAGAATAACATCCGGATCAAATCTTAAGAAAGACCTTAGAAGTCTGGCAAAGTTGAGATTAATCTTATGATTGACCTGCGTCTGCATTATGCCTGGGAAATTGTACTCGATCGGGTCTTCCGCGGTAATAATCTTAATTCCGGGATTATGAACAAACTGAAGCGCTGCATAAAGCGTTGAGGTTTTGCCGCTTCCGGTGGGCCCGCTGACCAAGATCATCCCGGCTGAGCTTTTCAAAAGTGTTTTAAAAGGATCAAGTACATGCGGGGAGTGATTCAGGTTTTCAAGACCGATCCTGGCTTTGCGGGCATCCAGTATCCTGATGGTAACGTTCTCTCCGGAAATGGCACGGCAGGTGGCCACCCTGAAATCGAGGTCAAATTTCTTGGCCTCCTCCTTATCATAGTAGTTCATACGAAAAACACCGTCCTGCGGCAAACGTTTTTCTGATATATCAAGTTTTGACATTACTTTTATTCTGGAGACCACCGCCCCTGCTTTTTCCTTCAACTTGGACTTAAGCCATTTGATATTGGTTTCTCTCAATACACCGTCTATACGATAGCGGAGCTTTGCTCCAGTCCTATCTTGTTCAATATGAATATCGCTGGCATTATGAATTATGCCATATTTGATAATAAAACTGACGATCTCCTCGGCTTCAATGTCATCTTTGCGGTATAATCCTCCTTCCGGTTCAACATCCATCATCTCTTCTTTGAAATCAAGTTCCATAAAATCATCATCATCCTGAAACTCCATAACTGATTCATCGGATTTATCAGACCCTTTTAGTTTGATATTGTAAAGGGCTTCAAACAGCTCAGCATATTTTTGGCGAGTAATGAGTATGCAAGACAAGCGGTACTGTTTATGCATATTTTGCAGCTCAAAAACTGCATGCATTTGCTTTTCCGGGTCAAAGAGTCCTATTGTAAGCCTATTACCGATTATGGCTACAGGGATGATCATTTTTGTCTCAGCATATTTCTGGCTGATTACTTTTGTAAGCGCCTGCTTATCGCGATCGCTGTATTCAAAGCTCTCTAGATAATTGAAAGGGATATTATACCTCATACTAAGGGCAAACTGATATTGTTCTTTTGATATGAATTTCTTTCTTATAAGACATTCAGACAAAGACTCAGTGCCTATCCTGGCCTCATATTCAGCAATAACAAGCTGTTCTTCGTTAATGAAACCTCTATTTAAAAGTATCTCACCAATTCCCTGGTTTTTATTATGTTTATTGAGTACATATTGGAAATCCATCTGGTTGATGAGTCCCATTTCGACCAATATCTCCCCGATTCTAGGTGGAGACTTTTTCATTCTTAGGGCTTCTTGAAGGTCTTTATCGCTGATGAAGTTGAGTTTAATGGCCAGCTCACCCAGCTTCTGGCTATTCAGTTGCTCTTTAAGAAGAAAATTGAGATCATCAGCCGTAATAAGGCCTTCCTCGACCATTGTCCGGCCGACGAGTTGGGATTCTTTCCTGTTTTGCAGGCAGGTAATAAGCTGCTCCTCAGTAACTAACTTCTTTTCAACGGCCAGGGCACCTATCCTTTTTCGAAGAACAGGGTGCTGAATAAGTTCTTCCAGATTGCTTTCAGTGAGAAAACCAAGCTCCACCAGAACCTTTCCGAGGGGAAGGTCTTGAAAGCGGCGCCTTTGTTTCTGTACCTCAAGGGCTTGATCGAGGCCTTGCGGCTTGATGTATTTCTCCTTTACCAGAAGCTCGCCTATTTTGTATTCTTTAGAGGCGGGTGATGAATGATTCTCTATTTCGTTATTTAGTAAGTTTTTCTTGTTATCAGCTTTCATAGGAAAGAGTCCTGACTTTCATCCTGGATGAAAATGGTTTATAATGATTCCGCACAGGGGGTACGGATAAAACAAAGGCGCAAAAGGATTTGAAAGCGTCAACAGACTAACCTTCAAGTGGCGGAAGGGGCTCACAGACATCGGCCGCCCTTTCATCTACAAGTCCCGGGCATGATGAACAACCAGCGCCCATGCCGATTTCTCTCCCGCCCCTATGTGTGATCCTCAGGGATTACATAAGCATACAAGTGAACGATATCAACTTATGCAATAGACGTGCCATATTACCACATAATCAAAATAATGCAGAGGGGGACCGGAGGCGCCCACAACCTCAATTGGCCACCCCGGAAGATCTTGAAAACCGAGAAAGAAGTGTTGATATAAGGAATTGCCGGGAGGTGCAGGAATGCCTATCATAACCGTGGATTGGATTGAAGGGCGGGACAAGGAGCGGAAAGCCAGAATCGTAGAGGAGATCACCGATACAATGGTTCGCGTGGCCGGTGCGAAGCGTGAAAACGTCAGGATCATAATCAATGATCACTCAAAGGACGACCTTGCCATGGGAGGAAAACTGCTGAGCGATATTCCATATGAATAAAGGCTTTTCAAGCCCCGTTTCTTATATATAGCCTATCGAATCATGCGGATTCAGTGGGGTCCGGGTTTGCAGGTATTGAAGAGCAATCCTCGACAACAAACAACAATCAGTCTCGATGGATTCCAGCACGGCCCAGGCAAGCCGGCTCTATCGGACAAACACCTCCTTGACCTTACGTGACAGTTCCTCCATCGTAAACGGCTTCTGGATAAATCCCATGCAACCCCGACCCATTATCTCTTTTGCCTGCCCATTGATGCTGTATCCGCTGGCAAGGAGCACACGTACATCCCAATCCATCTCTTTCAGCCGATCATAGGCCTCTCCACCACCCATGCCGGGCATGATCATATCCAGGATTACAAGGTCGATGTCTTTCTCCCGGCTATTGTAGATATCAAGCGCCTCCCAACCGCTCTTCGCGACAAGGACCTGGTAACCCAGCCTCTCCAGCATTTTTTGACCCACATTAACAATCATGTCCTCGTCGTCCACAAGGAGAACCGTCCCGCTTCCATACTGGATCTCATGTCGGTCGGTTTCCCGGTTTTCTTCCGTCACCTCCTTATCCGAGGCAGGAAGGTAAATAGTAAAGGTGGTGCCTATCCCTTTTTCACTGTAAACATTGATGAAGCCGTTGTGGTTCTTGATGATGCCGTATACGGACGCAAGGCCTAACCCGGAGCCTTGACCCGTGTCCTTAGTTGAAAAGAAGGGATCGAAGATTTTCTCTTTTGTTGCATCATCCATCCCAATACCGGTGTCGGTCACGGATAACTTGACGTATCTCCCCGGATTGATCGCGAAAGGTTTGACGTATTCCTCGCCCAGGGTGACATTTTCGGTCTGAACATAAAGGTCACCTCCGCCCGGCATGGCCTGCCAGGCGTTTACGTATATGTTCATGAGGACCTGCCGTATCTGGCCAGGGTCCACTTCAGCGGTCCACAAACCCTTTGCATATTTTCCTTGAACGTGGATCTCTTTCTTCGTGCGTCCGATCATCCTGTTCTCGTGCTTGATGAGGGCGTTCAGGTCGATGGGTTTGACCTCGTACTTGCCTCCCCTAGCAAACCCCAACAGATCCCTTGTCAAGTCGGTGGCGTCCTTTACGTATTCCTTGATTCCCTTCAGGTGTTCATAGTCGGAACCGGAAGGGGCCTTGTCCATCATCATCAATGAGGCCCGACCTTGAATGCCCATGAGGATATTGTTGAAGTTGTGGGCGATGCCTCCTGCCAGAATGCCTATGGATTCCATTTTCTGGGCCTGGGACAATTGGGCCTGGAGTCTTTTCCGCTCCTCCTCGGCCTGCTTGCGCTCGGTGATGTCTTCAATAGTTGTTTCATAATAAAGCACTCTACCCGTATTGTCGCGAACGGGGCGCGAGTGC
>CAYPSZ010000001.1:0-8380 GCA_964413125.1 uncultured Desulfobacterales bacterium | reverse complement strand
TAATAGGGCCGCTTGTCCGTGCGACTGGGGACGCCCTTTATGATATTCCTGTAGATCGCGTCCGGGGCCATAAGGAAATGAAAGGAATGGGGGACGTACATCATATTATTATATTTGATCGAAAGGGTTTTTCTCCCGCAGCCGTCTACGCTAAAGCTATGGCGAGCCAAGGAGGCGCCCCGACAAAGCCGGGATAAACTCCGTACGCAAAGGAAGAATTTCCCGGTGGGATCGGACCAGTTGGAAATCCTTGCAATCCCTCCGGGATGGGACGGCTGCCGCAGGCATGGAGCCTTCCAAGAGAAAATAGGGGACGTGTTTGGAGCGAATATGGTGGAAACCGGATGTGCCATGAAAATCGAGGATAGACGCCCCAGGACTATGATGCAGGCGGTTTGTTCCCCTATTTTCACGATTGACTTTGTGAATTGAAGTAGCTACCCAAAAAGACTCGCTTCGCGAAGCATAATTTGGATGAGGCTTTCCGATTGATAATATGCCGAAATGAAATGGGCTACGATATCCTAAAGTAAAACGGGATCCCATTACATATGGCCCTTTTCTTTTGATTTCTTCTGTTGCTTGTGGATTAGATACAAAAAGGCCGGTCCAAATAGAATCATGGCCGCTCCACCTAAAACAACGGAATACATTTATGCCTCCTTTTCGACAAATATGTCTGAAATGGGTGAAATGGGGGACGTACATCATATTATTAGATTCTTAGATCCAAAAGGCTTTTTTCCCGCTGAGAGGCAGAGGCGCGGAGTATAGACAGGGATTCCAGTTGGGGGCCGTAGAGGATATTGCCCTAATGCTTGGACATCGCTTGGACATCGGAGGTTCAGGATGGTTGACTTAGGTTCGCGGGGCTTCCCCTGCTGGTGCACCTGGCGGATCACTTTGAGGTGGTGGGGTTTGACATTGATGCGGCCCGCATGTGCCGTGACGGGGTCACTCTGACGACTGACGAAGCTTGTCCCGGCTTCGATCCGGAAGCCGGGCAAACACCTTGAGGGCTAAGTAGGTGGGTGATCACCAACAGTTTGAAAAAGTGGCGCTTATTTGTTGCGAGAGGGTGCGAGAGACATTATTCCATCGGGGCCAAAAGTAATAATATGATGTACGTCCCCTATTACTAAACTAATGCAGTTAACCCGTGATCCATACAGCCATTATTTGGGACCAGACGAACGGGAACGGACCCGGGAAGACCTCACCAAGAAGTTGCAATCACACGAGGAAATTGTTTTTGCTTATGTTTTCGGGTCCTTCCTGTCACCTTGCCCGTTTCGCGATGTAGACGTTGCAATATATGTTGACGAACAGGCCGAGAGCGGCGGAGGCGCATCGGATTTGGCGGAAGCCTTGTCTGAAGAACTGAGTGACGAATATAATCTGGTTTTTGACGTAATTCTCCTGAACCGAGCTCCGCCAAGCTTCCAGTGCAAGGTTTTCGAGGAAGGGGAAGTTCTTTTTGCCCGGAACGAAGGGGTCCTTACGGATATGATCGAAAATGCTTCCCTTCTGTGCATCAGGGATGAAGCCTTCTCCTTTCAGTCCCTAAGGGAAATCGTATTGGAATGAATGTAAATACGGAAAAGATAAAGGCTCGAGCGGCCGACATTGTAGGAGCAATCGAAAAAATTAAGACGTATGCGAACCTGCCCGATGAGCATTTCTGGGCAGATGAGCGGAATCTTTACTCGGTCAAGTATCTTCTCTTGCAGGCCATGGAGGCCGCCGGGAGCATTTGTGTTCACGTAATGGCCAAGGAGTTTCAGCAGGCGGCTTCAAACTATGCCGCTTGTTTTGAAAAGCTTGCAGCATGTGAGGTGATTTCCGCGGAGCTTTCTTCAAGGCTTCGCAAAATGATCCGTTTCCGAAACATACTGGTGCATCGGTATTGGGAAGTGGATGATTCAAGAATCCTTGAATATGCGCGTAAAGACCTGCAAGACCTGCACGATTTGTTGAGTTCGGTTTGGACCTTTCTGGGCATCAAATAGTATTAGAATGGGGGACGTACATCATATTATTAGATTTGATCGAAAGGGCCTTTTTTCCTCCCGCAGAGGCGCGGGGGACAAAGGGGCTCGGCTTTCAGATGATTCTTATGTTGACGATGGACTGTTGCTTATGGGACCATTTATCAAACGAGGTTGAAAAGCAATGTAGCGCGTGTTTGCCGCTTGCAAGAGGCTTCGATCCATGATTCTCGAGGAGGCTCATGGAAGGGGGGCGAGGATGGAAAACCAACAGATGATTGAACTGATCCGCCGGGAACTTCCCGGGATTCTGCAGCGGCACCCCGAGATGCGGGACTGGGTTCTGCAACTGACCCGGGAGCAATACGCGGATAAGCGGGAAACCGAGAGCCGTTTTGATCGGCTCCTGGATGAGCTGCGGCGCGACCGGGAGGAAAACTTCCGAAAATGGGAAGAGCAGGAACGAAAATCGAAAAAGCAGGAACGAAAATGGGAAAAACAGGAACGTAAATGGGAGGAACAGAACCGTAAGTGGTACGCCAATCAGAAGAACATCGATGACATGCTGGGAGAGATCAAGGCCCAGTCTAAAAGACATGACAGCAGTATCGGTGCGCTTGGCGCCCGCTGGGGTCTGTACTCGGAGCAGTCCTTTCGAAACGGGCTCAAAGGGATTCTCGAGGGATCCTTTGGCGTGGAAGTGCTGAATGTGACCGATTACGACGAAGCGGGTGAGGTCTTCGGCCGGCCCGACCAGCTTGAGTTGGATGTGATCATTCAGGACGGGATGCTCATTCTGTGTGAGATCAAGTCCTCGATCAGCAAGTCCGAGATGTACACCTTTGACCGGAAGGTGCGCTTCTACGAAAAACGCCATGGCCGGAAAGCCGGGCGCAAGCTGGTCATTTCTCCGATGGTTGACGGCCAGGCGCAACAGGTGGCGCGGAAACTGGGCATTGAGGTTTACAGCCACGCCGATGACGTCAAGCAGTTGAAAGATGCATGAATGGGTGAAATGGGGGACGTACATCAAATTATTAGATTTGCGGCGTCTTTTTTGAGAAGTCTTTGCCTGATGGTTGTCTTCCTCCTGACGGCGCCGGGGGCCTTATGGGCGCTTGAGCCGGAGCAGGTCCTGGTGCTGGCAAACCGAAACGCGGCCCGGAGCATTGGGCTCGCCAAGTACTACATGGAGAGACGGGGGATACCCGAGGACCAGCTCCTGGCCCTGTGGGTCACTGACAAGGAGACCTGTTCCCGCGAAGACTACGAGAAGAAGGTGCTGGCCCCGGTGCTCAAGTATCTGGAAAAGCATACTGAAAAGGACATCCGGTGCCTGGTGACCATGTTGGGGGTGCCGCTTCGGGTCTTGCCGCCCGAGCTGACAAAGGCGGAGCAGGAACTGGTGGACGGCCTGAAGGCAAGACAGGGGGAGCTGAGAGAGGAACTCAGGACCCTGGAGGATGAAGATGTTGAAAATGCTGAAGATGCTGAAGATGCTGAAGATGATGAAAAGATATCCCATCTAAAGAAGCAGCTCAGGGGACAATTAGACGAGCTCAAAAAGCGGATCAACCTAGCGGAGAAACGTGACCACCGCGCCTCCCTGGATTCGGAAATCGCCCTGGCCCGGTCTGCGCCATATGAGCTTTCCATGTGGATCCCCAACCCGCACTTTCTCGGGTACGGCGGTAAGGCCGCACCCGGAATGCCGGCCAAAGAAGACGTGCTCATGGTCTCAAGGCTTGACGGACCCGGCCCGGAGATCGTGCGCAGAATCATAGACGACTCCATAGAGGCCGAAAAGACCGGCCTTACGGGAACGGCATACTTTGACGCCCGCTGGCCCAGGCCTTCCGAGGACAAGGAGCCCCAAAAGGTAGGCTACGGCTTTTATGATCTGTCCATCCACAAGGCGGCCGAGCTTGTAAAGAAGAGCGGCCGGATGCCGGGCGTGGTAAACGACGATGAGTCGCTCTTCCAGGAAGGGGAGTGCCCGGAGGCGGCCCTGTACTGCGGATGGTACAGGCTGGCCAGGTATGTGGATGCGTTTGAATGGCGGCCCGGCTCCGTGGGGTTCCACATTGCTAGCCAGGAGTGTCAGACGCTCAGGCCCGGAAACAGCCGCGTGTGGTGCAAGCGGATGCTGGAGGAGGGTGTGGCGGCCACCATAGGCCCTGTGGGGGAACCTTATGTGCAGGCCTTTCCCATCCCGGAGATATTCTTCGGCCTCTTGCTGGAAGGGCGATGGACCCTTGCCGAGTGCTATGCCCTGAGCGTGCCCTTCTGGTCCTGGCAGATGGTCCTGGTGGGTGACCCCCTTTACAGGCCGTTTCAGTAGAAGAAAAATGGGGGACGTAATCACGGCTACTGCTGCGGCCATGTTTCTTTTGGAAAACCGCTACAAATCAATTCTGTGTGAGGAAGATCCTTTCCTCCTGGAATGGTTAGTTATGTCCACCGGAACACCTTGTTCGCTAAGTTGGTGGGCAATCTCAAACAGTTTGAAAAAGGGGTGCTTACCTCTTGCGAGAGCAACAATATTCCATCGAGGTAAAGAAGTAATAATATGATGTACGTCCCCTATCGTCCCTATCGTCTCAAATTGCCGGGGGTTCAGGATGCTTGATTTCGATTCACTCAAGAACAGGGAAGAGAAGATCGCTGTGGTGGGGCTGGGGTATGTGGGTCTTCCGCTGCTGGTGCATCTGGCGGAACACTTTGATGTGGTGGGTTTTGACATTGATGTTGCACGGATCGGCGAACTGGAATCCGGTCTGGACCGAACAGGCGAGGTAGCGGCTGACGGCCTGGAGCGTGTGCGGGGGAGGGTTCGCTATACCAGTGACCCCGAGGCCCTGGGTGAGTGCCGGTTGATAATCGTGGCCGTGCCCACGCCCATTGACGCACACAACCGGCCGGACCTGAGCCCGCTGGTGGGTTCTTCCAACACGGTTGGCATGCACATGGGCAGAGGGAGCTGCGTGGTTTACGAGTCCACGGTTTACCCGGGTGCAACGGAGGAAGTGTGCGTACCCATCCTGGAGGAGACTTCCGGGTTGAGATTGGGTGAAGGGTTCACTGTTGGATACTCGCCCGAGCGTATTAACCCCGGGGATAAGGTGCATACTGTGGATCGCATCGTCAAGGTGGTGTCGGGCTCGGATGAGAACACATGCGATCTGCTGGCAAAGGTTTACGGAGAGGTTACATCGGCCGGGGTTCACAAAGCCCCGAGCATCAAGGTGGCTGAGGCTGCCAAGGTGATCGAGAACACCCAGCGGGACCTGAACATCGCTCTCATGAACGAGCTTGCCATGATCTTTCATCGCATGGGGATTGATACCAGTGACGTACTGGAGGCCGCCGGCACAAAGTGGAACTTCCTGCCTTTTCGGCCCGGCCTGGTGGGAGGGCATTGCATCGGGGTGGATCCCTACTACCTGACATTTAAGGCTGAGTCCCTGGGCTATCATCCTGAGATGATCCTTGCAGGCCGCAGGATCAACGACGGTATGGCCAAGTATGTGGCGGAGCGGGTGGTGAAGCTGCTGATCCGGGCGGAGAAGCAGGTGCGCGGCGCCAGGATTGCCGTTCTGGGCCTCACGTTCAAGGAGGATGTGCCGGATATCCGCAATACAAAGGTTGTGGACATCTTGCGGGAACTTGCGGATTACGGCATTGACGCTCGCGTGCACGATCCTGTTGCGGACAGGGCCGAGGCCCTGGAGCATTATGGGATAGCGGTGCATCCCTTGGAAGCGCTTGCGGACTGTGATGCGGTTATTGTGGCCGTGGGCCACCGTGTTTACAGGGATATGGGGCTTGCCCGTGTGGCCGGTATGTGCCGAGACGGCGGGCCACCCATAGTCCTGGACGTCAAAGCCCTGTTTGATGCGGCCGAGGCGGACGGGCTGTGGATTCGCTACCAGCGCTTGTGAAAATGGGGGACGTACATTATTTTATTACTTGCACGTGCATGTTTTGAGTGGATCCGTTAGGAATCAGACATGCCACGGAAATATATATGATCCCCTTGAGGGCTAGGCCGGCTGACACCTGTAAGGAGCTGTAATTTAGCAAGTTGCAGAAGTATTCCGCCCCCATCCAAAGTAATAATATGATGTACGTCCCCCATTGCTCGTCCTAGTTGCCGGTAGCCTGGTTCATATATTCAGTGAATTCATCAATTGAAGAGCATTTATAAGTCAAAGCAAACAAATTATCCAAAATTTCTATAGATTGGATAGATCTTATCTTTTCTATAATATGGGGTCTGATAAAATCATATTTCAAGGTTAATGACTGAATGAGCATATCTTGTCTGCCTTTTTGCAAACCTTCTTTCAAACCTTCTTGCCTGCCTTCTTGCCTACCTTCTTGCCTGCCTTCTTGCCTGCCAAGAATAAGCCCCTGTCGCATGCCTTCTTCTCTTAATACTTCTGCAGTGGTTTTCACGGTCTCTTCTCCTTTGGGAAGATGTTTTACCTTCTCTTCCGCTGCCCGGGGCGTTTCATCCGTTGCCGAGAGAAGATACTTAATCAATACCGCGAATATTTCCCCGGCATCTCTAGAGTTTAGCCCCTTAAACAAAAGGTCAAATGACTCGTAGATCTTGTCCCGTTTCTTTGGGTAAAAAATATACTCAAGCACCAGGTGAAACACTTCGAGAGTGATCGTAGATTTGATATTGCGTTTATTGATCTCCGGAACTTCATGTAAAATATGCTCAAACTTCGGGATATACTTTTTATAAGGTACCCGAGGATAATTGAAAAGGTCCGAAAACTCCAGACTGTATTTCCATTTCTTCTTGCCATGGTAAAAGATCAGGGGAATTATTATCGGCAGTCTTTCTTTGGTTTCCTTTCTGGTCTTCTGCCAGATTTCATGCATGTACCTTAATAGCTGAAGCTTGGTCCATTCGTTAAGTCCACTTTTATGCTCGATCAGAATGTAAATCTGGGCCGGATCCCCGTTTTGAAGTTGGATGCTGATAACCAGATCGGACAAACTTTCCTTTAGATGATCGCTTACAAACGACTGAGTGGAAACCTCAAGTGTCTCAAGATCAAAATCCGCGGTAATCTCTTCCGGCAAATAGTAGCGCACAAAGTCTTTCGCCACATCTTCCCGGCCCAAGATGTTTTTTACCACATGGTCGTGGGGGTTGTTGATTTCATCAGTCATATGACAAATTAAAGGCCATAATCCATGGCTAAAAGGAAATGCAGACTCGCACCCACAGTTAGTTGCCGGCAGCCTGGTTCAATGGCTCACAGATCTTATCCCGTCCCTTTGGGAAAAGTATTCGATCGCCATAGTATTCCCCAATCTTCTCCATGAGTGGATTATAATACCATTCCACAAGCCTATCAAGAGAAACACGGCGCGGCGTGGGGGACGTACATCATTTTATCACTTGCCCGTTTTGATGGGATATGTTAGAAATCGAACATGCCGAGGAAATCGAGAATAGACGCCCCGGGCGCGCTGCATCATGTGATCGGACGAGGAATCGACCGGAAGAATATCTTCCTTGATGATGCCGACCGGGATGATTTTCTCAACCGGGTAGACAGTATTTTGGGTGATACCGGGACTAAATGCTATGCCTGGGCATTGATTCCCAATCACTTTCACCTCTTGCTCAGGACCGGGAATGCCCCTTTGTCCTCAGTGATGCGCCGTTTACTGACGGGATATGCCGTCACCTTCAACCGCCATCACGGCCGGTGCGGGCATCTTTTCCAAAACCGCTACAAATCCATTCTGTGCGAAGAAGATCCTTACCTTCTGGAACTGGTGCGTTACATCCACCTGAACCCCTTGAGAGCAAAGCTTGTTGACACCTACGATGAGCTTTGCCGATATCCATACGGGGGACATAGCGTTATTTTGGGCCAAACAGTGCGGGAATGGCAGGATTCCGACTATATACTTGGAATGTTTGGGGATTACAGGTACATGGCCAAAGGAAGATACCGGCACTTTGTGAAGGAAGGAATTGAACAGGGGAGGCGGCCCGAATTGATGGGCGGGGGCCTTTTGCGAAGCCAGGGGGGATGGACCGGCATTAAGGAATTACGAAAGGAAGGGATTTACCAAAAAGGCGATGAGCGGATCCTCGGACAGGGTGATTTTGTAGCCCGGGTCCTTGCCGATGCCGATGAAAAGCTGGAAAGGAAGCATCGACTTGCCGCCGCCGGCTATACATTGGATCGCCTGATCGAACAAGTTGCAGAAGCATTGGGCATGGACCCGAAAGATGTTACAGCGCCTGGAAAAGACAGTCGAAAGGTTGAGGCCAGAAGTCTTTTGTGTTACTGGGCTACAACGGAACTGGGTACAAGTCAAACGGAGCTTGCCCGAAGGCTTCCCCTCAACCAGCC